>NZ_RZOI01000439.1:0-5198 GCF_004022645.1 Mesorhizobium sp. M4A.F.Ca.ET.020.02.1.1
CAGGTAGTCATATCGCTGATAGCAAAAATAGAAGAAGTCATAAAACCAAGCACTTTGCTTGCTGATTTCGTGCTGGAGGGCGTCCAACGCGTTCTTGAATGACGGCTTTGGCCTCGCTCTCGGAAGTATGGAGGGTCGACGTAGGATGCGGAACTCTCCGGGAGCTAAGCTGTCGAAAATAGCTGACTCGGCGGCAATCATCACGCCGCTTTCTGGCGTTGCATCGGCCCAAATCCCGGAACCGACACAGACCATAACATGGGAGAATCGGGCCCCGTGCCTTCCAAGCGCTTTCTGCCCGATAACAATCAGCCGGCTCAACCAATCATGTTGATGAACGAACGCTATGTCGCCCACCTCGGAAAATGTGACGCCGGGAGGGATCGCCATTTAACGCCAATACGAGCGGCTTATGTAGGTGAGTGCAAGGCTTGTGAGAAACGCCACCAGCGCAACTGTCGCATAGATGAGGGCAGGGCTGGAAGTCGCGGCCGCTTCCGGCTTCAGGAGGGCGATGACCAGAGGATCGATTTTGCTGAACGCGTATCCGCTCAGAAATCCGTAAACGAGCTTTCCTAAGCTGGCAAACGCTTCGCGTTCACCATCCCCGTAAGGTGATATGAATATTCCGGCTGCCCATCCAAGGGATGCCCCGAGGGTGCCGCTGAGGAGACATGGGTAAAACAGTTCAGGCCTACTCGCATCGTAGTTCTTGGCGAACATAAAGAGGCATCCAAAAATCAGGATACTGGCGATCAAACCGACTATAAGATCTGAGCCATCGCCCCATTTTCCCCTTTCACGCCTGGCGCGCCGCTGATTGTCTGAGATCCTGGCGCGCTCATCTTCTGACAGTTGAGATGTCGACGGACTCGATAACTCAGCCATGACCCCCCTACGTCGTCTCCCGGTGGCCAGGCTTGCCTTGATCCAGCAATCAACGGCCTTGCTGCGTCACCCGCCGACGGAGCAGCTAGGGAAGACGATGCCTGCGGTTTCGGGGATTGATAAAGCGGCTTGAACGTCCTGAACAAGCGTTCAGATGGGATGCTACAGGTCAGCCCAGGAGTGCGAACGGTTTAGAAGAAGTGTGCGGACGGGCGGCGACGCGCTAGCCCGGTGATGACGACCCGAAAGCGACCGTTCTTCAGAAAGTAAACCGGCAGGGTCTGGTGATCGAGTGCTCCGGTTATTCCGATACGGCAAGAACATTTTCCGTTTTTTATGCCTGTAAGCGCGCCGGCCATTGACCCGATGTTTCGAGCATGTTTCTAATAGAGTGAGGGTGTAATCTCGGTAAGTATTTCAATTGGTAGTGTTTGAAATACTAGGGATGGGGGAAATGCCATGTCGGGGCAATATACGGCTCCGCCTGTTCGCCGGTTGCGGGTCTATGCCTTCGACCCGCAGGCTTCTACGTCGGCTGCGACTGCAGGCGTTAATGTTGCAACAATTAAAATACCTTGGGAGCAGAGCTGGGAGGAAGAAATTCAGCCCGGCCCCATCAATGACTACCTTGAAGTTATTGATATCGATCCGGTCAGCGGCCAATTTTATGAGCCGGTGGACCTCAATCACCCCTACCTCCTGGCTCAGGACGGCTTGGCCCCCTCGGAAGGCGATCCCCGCTTTCACCAGCAGATGGTGTTCGCCGTTGCAATGAAGACTATTCGAACTTTCGAACGGGCGCTTGGCAGGAGAGTCTTCTGGGCTCCGCGTCGCGTTCCCAACGGGCGAAAATACGAGCCGGTCTATAAATTGCGTATCTATCCCCATGCCCTTCGCGAGCCCAATGCTTATTACAGCCGGGAAAAGAAGGCCCTCCTGTTCGGCTATTTCAGACGTCCGCGCACAGCGCCGGCGCCAAATGGGTGTTTACCGCGCTTTCGCATGACATCATCGTTCACGAGGTCACGCATGCTATCCTGGATGGACTTCACCGGCGGTTTGCTGAACCGACCAGCGTAGACAGCTTGGCGTTCCACGAAGCCTTTGCCGATATCGTCGCTCTGTTCTCACATTTTTCGCTTGAGGAAGCAGTCAGCGCCCAGATTGCGAAAGACGGCGGTAGCCTCGACAACCGCTCCCTCCCCAGCGGCCTCGCCCGGCAGTTCGGCGAGGCTACCGGCCGGGACGGAGCCCTTCGCGAGGCGATTGACGATCACAGTGGCGCTGCGCCCGTGATCTTGCGCGACGACATGACGGAGCCTCACGAACGCGGCGCGGTCCTGGTGGCGGCCGTTTTCGATGCTTTTCTGTCGATCTATGAGAACCGCACCGCTGATCTGCTCAGAATCGCCGGCATCAGACCCGGCATTGGTCCCGACCAGAACCTCCATCCAGACCTGGTCAAACGATTAACCCGGGAGGCGAGCAAGGCGGCGGAACACGTGATGCGAATGTGCATCCGCGCCCTCGACTACCTGCCGCCAGTAGACGTCCGCTTTGGCGATTTTCTCCGGGCAATCATAACGGCGGACTATGACCTGGTGCCCGATGACGTGCTTAATTATCGGCTCGCCATCATAGAAGGGTTTCGGCGGCGCGGTATCATCCCGGAGGGCTGTCTCTCTTTGGCTGTCGACAGTTTGTTGTGGGAGGCGCCGGTCCATCATCTGGCGGCCGATTATGACGATTTGGACCTGGATTTGGAGCCAAAATTCGATCGGACGACGGCAATCAAGGCCGCTGAGGAGAACGCGGAGAGCGTGCATTGGTGGATCCTGGGATCGGAGAGCTTTCGGACCACCGAGGATAAGCCATGGCAAGAGGTGTGCGGAGTAGTCTTCCGACGAGGTTTGATCTCGTATGACGACCGCGAGACGATACTGAGCCGGCCAGGGGACCCGAAGGGATTTGCTCCGCCCGTGGAAATTCATTCTGTAAGAACCTCCCGGCGAACAGGACCCGACGGCCAGGATCTCCGCCAACTTATCATTGAAATTGTACAGCAGCGGCGCGGCTTCTACGATCAGAACGAACAGGAGCTTCAAGACAAGCACGGCGATAACCCGTCGGGCGAGGACTTTGTGTTCCGCGGTGGTGCCACACTCATCTTCGACCTTCGGGAGGGTCACCTGCGTTACGCAGTCCGAAAGCGAATTAGTGACGATGCCCGGCTGGAGCAACAACGCGATTTCCTTGCGGGTTACCGCTTCGGCTCGACTGCGTTCGGTTATGGACTGCAAGGGGGATCGACCGGCACTGCGTTGGACGAACCGTTCGCTCTGGTGCACCGGGGAGGTTAGGTGTGGGGATATTGAAGCTCTTGAGGATCAGGATGTATCGCGGCATCTTGAGCGATTGCTTCCTCATTCGCACCACGTTGGACGACGGCGGCGCGGAGTTGGAGCGATCCATACTTATAGATTGTGGGGTCCTCCAGAACGTTGCCGCTGGAGCCGATCTGATCGCCAAACTTGACCCGAAGGTCGTGAACCGGATCGGTAAAAAGCGCCTGTCCGAAGTTGAGGCAGGCCCGGCCCGCATTTCAGCGATCGCGAAAGACGTCCTGAAGACCGTCGGCAACCGGATCGACCTGCTGGTCATAACCCACGAGCACTACGACCATCTGTCCGGGTTTGCGTTCGAAAAAGGCGCATTCCTTGACGGTGCGGTTTCCATCGGCCGGCTTTGGATGGCTTGGACCGAAAACCTGAAAGATCCGCAGGCTCAGGTCCTAAGGGCACGATTTTCGAAGGGAAAGCAGGCTTTGGCGGCGGCGGCCACGCTGGCGCAAGGCGATGCGCATCCCGGCTTGCGAACGGCAGCGGCGCTTGCCGCTTTCGCCGGGCCAGTCGCCATAAACGGGCTAGGTGCATCGGGCGTCTTCGGGACGGCCGAAATCATGCAAATGCTGAAGGATAAAGCTGGTGCCGATTCAACATCTTATCTTGAGCCTGGACAGGTCATTGACCTCGACGAGTTCAATATCAAGGCCTTTGTTCTTGGCCCGCCTCGAGATGAAGTTTTGCTGCGAAAAGACACCCCATCCAAGGGACAGGCGAAGGAGGTATATCTGACGCGTCTGGACGCCGCCGCGGCGGCGGAAAGCACAGTAAATGCCCAGCTCTCGCTTCTTGCCAATCGAACCGACACAGTCCTGCCTTTCTCGGCCGTTTACCAAAGACCCCTGAAAGAGAAAACCCGTCGCAAGAAGGCGACCAAGTCGGGGGTCCGCAAACTGTATGACGCTCCGGCCGAAAAGTGGCGTAGGATTGACAGCGACTGGACAGGCTCCATCGAAGCTTTGGCCCTGAAGATGGATTCGGATACAAACAACACCAGCCTGGCACTGGCGTTTGAACTCCCCGATGGCCAGGTATTGCTGTTTCCCGGAGACGCCCAGGTGGGGAATTGGCTGTCTTGGAATGACCAGACCTATCCTCCCGCCGCGAAGACTATGTCCTCGGGCAAACCTGTCACCGCAGAGGACCTGTTGCGCCGGACAACCTTTTACAAGGTCGGACACCATGGGAGTCATAATGCCACGGTCAAAGCGCTCGGTCTGGAGCGCATGGTCGACCCACGACTAGTAGCCGCGATACCGGTCGTAGAGGCGGTCGCGGCCATTCAAGGTAAGGGTCGAGCGGAACCTGGAAGCGGGTGGAGGATGCCGTTCGAGGAGCTTTACAAGGCGTTGCAGGAAAAGACCAAGGGACGCATCGTTCAGGGCGACGGTAATCCAACCGTCGAAAAACGAGCTTTCCGAAACAACCCGACGTCAGCAAAGCGGCCGGTCAAGATCGAACACAGCGATCTTTTTGTTGAGATGACGTTCGACCTTTCATGATGCCAGCTGCTCGGGTCGGCGGGGAATTCTCAATGGGGGGTATACGATGGTCGTTCTAATCAACGGCGAAACCAAGAAACTTGGAATTGCGCTCTCGGGGGGCGGGTTTCGTGCTGCCGCGTTCCATGTAGGGACGTTTACGGCTCTCCAGGAACTCGACTTACTCGACAAGCTTGATCTCATCAGCTGCGTGAGCGGCGGGAGCGTGGCAGGCGCCTACTTGGCGCTGAATTGGGGCAAACAGGATGTGCTGAAGGGCCTTTCGGACTATCTGCTGACAAAGTCGATCGCCGTCTCTTCGATCATCGGAGGTATCCTGGACCCCTTCGAAACACGCCTGGAGAAGCTTGGCGCAAGCTACGATCGGGATCTGTTCGCGGGTGCACGGCTATCCGCTCTCAGAGAT
>NZ_RZOI01000043.1:0-18372 GCF_004022645.1 Mesorhizobium sp. M4A.F.Ca.ET.020.02.1.1
GCCGAGGGCATCCAGAGCGATGTCGGCCTGATCTTCGCTGCCGCCGAGGCGAAATGCCTGCCGAAGCCGGTCGCGGTAAAGGCGGTGCAACCCATTGGCGTTCTCGGTGAAGTTGAAGGCCACAAATGTGACGATGGCGCTGATGGCCAAATAGTTGAGCAGTACGGTGGATTCGTCATGCTGCCAGACACCTTTCGCCATCCTGGCTGCCACGGCGAAAATGGCTGAGCATGCAATAAGCAGCAGCACCTTGATGACCACCGATCCGCTATAGTCATGCCTCATCGCGCCAAAGAAGCCACTGAGCCGGCCGGGGGCCAGATCGTCCGCGAGATAACGAACCACAAAGGTTCGCGCCGCCAGAAACAGCGCCATCGATATGACAAGGATCGTGAACAGGACGCGATTGTCGGCCGTCAGCCAGGCTGGACCGTAGGCATAGCCGCTGTCGCGGCCAAACAGCCACGACACGTCGAAGCCCCAGATCGTGATCGGCGAAAAGATCTTGATGCCCCAGATCGTGATCAACAGAAAGAAGCCGTAGATCAGCAGGGGCAGGGCGAGACCGAGTGCGAGAAACGCCGCGCGCGCCAGATAGCCGCGCAGCTGGTGTCCGATCCCCGGCGAATTCAGGGCCTTCTGCAGCCAGGAAATCAGAATGCCCCTGAAGGCGGCGGTGGCTGTGACGATGGCCGCCGCCGCCGTGATCAGCGCCTTGAGCGTCTCCATTGTCGTCTGCCGATGACCAGCCTTCGGAGAGGTCACCTCGATCAGCCACAGAATTATCTTGGGCTGAATTTCAATCAGGAGCAGGCCGGCGGTGACCAGCAGCAGGGTGCGACCGCCCTTGGCCCATCTACTGTCCTGTTCCAGGCGCTCGCCTTTGCGCGCAAAGGCATAGCTGTCGGTATAGGACCGTCGCAATCCCCAGACGACCAGCCAGACGGCGAGAACCACCATCATCGACCGCGAGAGCACGAACGGGTTGGCCACCAGCGATCGCAGGCTGGCGGCCCATCCCGCCTTGCCCCAATCGTCGCCGAAGAGCCAGTTGGCGACGTCGAGCACGATGCTGTGCCCGAGATGATCGGTGGTCGGGTTGGTCAGGATGACGAATGTCGCCAACGGCAGGATCAGCGTCAGCAACAGCAGGACATTGACCATCCAGCCGCGCATCAGAATGCCGATCGACAGCGTGATATCCTGGAAGCCGCGCGGCGCCAGGAAACGGCTGTTGTCGCGGATGTGGCCGACCAACGCGTTGTCGCGCACGTCGTCGCCCGAGGCGAAGGGAAAATCGAGCGGCCCGTCCTCGCTTTTCTTCGCTGGATCGAGTTCCAGACTTTTCGCTTGCTCGAGTTCCTGGCGCGTCATGTCGGCGATCATCGCCGATCCGATGTAGCCGCCGCCCGATACCGTCGACAGATAGTCGATCCGCGGTATGAGCTTGTACTGGTCGAGTGCCTGAAGCGCGCCGAGGCAGAACGAAGCCGATCTTATCCCGCCACCCGAAAGCGCCACGCCAAACAGCCAGGCCGGATCACCCTTGGCAACGGAATCGGGCTTGCCACCCCCAGCATCTTTCGAAGCATCCACGCCAAGCGCCTTGCGGCGAGCGAGGATGGCGTCATACTCTGATCGCAGAACCGTCTCGAATTCGTCGGTATACAAGATAGAATCGGATTTCTCTCCTTGACCGGCCATAGCTGTCCCCGACACCGCTATTGCTGATCAATACAACAGGCCACAAGCATTTTCGCAAGGATTAGCGCCGTCTGGAAAGTGAATCCGTCACCAAGATCATCCGTAACTTGAAAATCACAAGCGATTTTGACGGCATCAGGCGCCTTGCTTCGCAGATGGGAGAAGATCAGCGCGCTGACTATGGTTCATCACTTGTGGGGCAAGACGTTCGCTCAGGCGGCGGAGCCCGCAACGCGCCTGCTTTCCCGCTATCCCCATTCAGCCGCCCTCCACTTCCTGCACAAACTGCGCCTGAAATTCCGGGCTCAATGGGATCGGCTTGATCACGTCGATCAGCACGCCGTTCGGGTCGCTGGTGATGAAATGGCGCTGGCCGAACGGTTCATCGCGTAGCGAGCGAAGGATCGGAAGGCCGGCCGCCACGACACGCTCATAGACCGCGTCGGGGTCGCCAACCTCGAAATTGATCAGCAAACCTGATGTGCGGCCCCGTCCTTCCTCCGGGATCGTTTCGTGGTCGCCGTGCACGATGCCGAGATTGACCCGGCGGTCCTCGGTCGACTGCAGATGCACATACCAGTCGCTCTCGAACAGCGGCTTGAAGGCGAAATGCTCGACATAAAATTCTTTCGTACCGGCGACGTCGCCTGTCATCAGCACCGGATAGTAGCTCGTCGTCTTCATCTTTCCTTCTCCCGTCAAACAACATACAGTCTGCATGTAAATGCAATTAACATACAGGCTGCATGTATGCAACGAGAATCCGCGCGCCGCTCCAATCGCGATCGCACCGAGGCGACGCGCGCCGACCTGATCGACGCCGCGCGAAAACTGTTCACCGAAAAGTCCTATGCCGAGACCGGCACGCCGGAGATCGTCGCCGCCGCCGGCGTCACCCGCGGCGCGCTCTATCACCATTTCGCCGACAAGCAGGCGCTGTTTGCCGCCGTGGTCGAGCAGGAGGCTGCCGCGGTGGCCGAAGAGGTCGAGCGCGCCTCGCCCGCCTCGCTCCCTGCCCGCGACGCGCTGATCGCCGGCTCGGACGCCTATCTGGCGGCGATGCGGGCGCCGGGCCGCACTCGGCTGCTGCTGCTGGACGGGCCTGCCGTGCTCGGCCGATCCGCCATGGATGAGATCGACAACCGCCATGGCAACCGTTCGCTGCGCGAAGGCCTCGTCGCGGCGATGCGCGAGCAGTCCATGGCAAGACTGCCAATCGAGCCGCTGACCGCATTGCTCGCCGCTGCCTTCGACCGCGCCGCGCTTGCCGTCGAAGCGGGAGCATCGAGCGGCGACTACCGCGCCGTGCTCATGGCGCTGATCGACGGTCTGTCTCCGGCTCCTCCTCGGTCCACACGCCCGGCTCCATCTCGTTGAAGCAGCCGAGCCCTCGTTTGAACCGGTCGATCAGCCAGGCCGCAGCCGGCTTCGGGCTGCTGTCATTGCGATGCATGGCAAAAAGCGGCGAACGCGCCTCCCTGAAGACCTCGAGGTCGAGCTCCACCAGCCTGCCGCTTGCCAGATCGTCGGCGATCAGCCAGCGCGGCAGGCCTCCCCAGCCAAGCCCCTCCCGCATCAGCATATGCTTGGTGCGCATGTCGGTCAGCCGCCATGTGCGGTAGGCGAAGACGCCGAAATCGCGTCCCTTGGTGCGCTCGGACTGGTCGGTGACGACGAGCTGCGTATGTTCGCGCGCATCCTCGAGCGTCACAGGCTTCGGCAGCAGCGCCAGTGGATGGCTGGGCGCGGCGGCCAGCACGATCGACATGAAGCCGATGCGCACGAGGTGGACGTCGACCTCGCCCAGCATGCCGCCGATACCGAGGTCGGCCTGCCCGCTGAGCACATGATCGGGAATGACGCCAAGCGTGCCGATATGCAGGCGCAGCATCACGGTCGGAAACTGCGCCTCGAACGCCTTCAGCACCCGCACCAGCACCGGCGACGGCAGCGCCGCATCGACCGACAGCGCAACTTCGGCCTCCAGTCCCTGATGATGGCCGTCGACCCGCGAGCGCATCCGCTGCAGCACGCCGATCATGCGCCGCGCATCTTCGAGCATCGCCCGTCCGACATCGGTCAGTTGCGGTTCGCGCGTCCCCTCGCGCTCGAACAGTTTCAGCCCAAGCTGCGCCTCCAGGTTGGCGATACCATAGCTGATGACGGATTGCGCCCGGTTCAGCTTGCGGCCGGCGGCCGAGAAACTGCCGGTGTCGGCAACCGCCACCAGGATCTGCAACTGGTCGAGCGTCGGATTGGGCTGCATCGTTATATCTATTTTGTGGATGGATCGTATAGAAAATATACCAGTTTTTCGAATGAGTCGAGCGACCCATATTCAGCGGGACAGTTCAATCCCACTGGAGAGCCCCGCAATGTCCATTCTTCTTGTCACCTCGAGCCCGCGCGGCGCCGCCTCGCACTCGACCCGCATCGCCACCGAGCTTGCCAACAAGCTGCTTGCCGCCGATCCGTCGAACACGCTTGTCGTGCGCGATCTCGTCGCCAATCCGCTGCCGCATATCGATCCCGACTATTCGACCGGCATCAACACGCCCGCCGAGGCGCGCAGCCAGCGCCAGGCCGAAGTCGTCGGCGTCTCCGACGCGGTGCTCGACGAGCTGTTCGCCGCCGACACCATCATCCTCGCCACCGGCTTCATCAACTTCGGCATCTCCTCGACCCTGAAGTCGTGGGTCGATCACGTCGCCCGTTCGGGAAAGACCTTCTCCTACGGCGAAGGCGGGCCGAAGGGTCTCGTCAACGGCAAGAAGGTCTATATCGTGCTCGCTTCCGGCGGCATCTATTCCGAGGGCGCGGCCGTGCAGATGGATCACGCCATCCCCTATCTGCGTGGCGTGCTCGGCTTCCTCGGCATGACCGATGTCGACGTCATCCGCATCGAAGGCGTCGGCATGGGCCCGGACGCCGTTGATGCCGCGATCGCCAAGGCGTCTGCCAAGGTCAACGCGGTGGTGGCCGGAACCGCCGGCAAGCAGGTTGCGGCAGCGGCGTAACGCACGACGCCATCCCGACCGAAGCAAAAAGGCAGGCGCCAGCGCGGCGCCTGCCTTTTTTGCCCGTGGTGCCTGCTCATTCGGCCAGGGCATTGCGCCCAGTCCAGATTCAGTAGATAGCCGTGCAACGCCATTGGTTATTCTGCCGGTCTGCGCTATCGGTCGCTGATGTTCCTGTCCGTTGCTACAACACATGGTCCGGCCACAGACCTCGGTTTCTTGCTGCACAAGCATCCCGATCGTCTGCACGAGACTGAGCTCGCTTTCGGAAAGGCGTGGTTGTTCTATCCCGAGGCAACCGAGGAGCGTTGCGAGGCCGCACTTCTCCTCGATGTCGACCCGATCGGGCTCGTACGGGGCAAGGGCCAGGCGGAAGGCCTGCTGGACCAGTATGTAAACGACAGGCCATATGCGGCATCGTCCTTCCTGTCGGTGGCGCTCAACAAAATGCTGCGGACCGCGATGACCGGCATTTCAAAGGAGCGCCAGGAACTGGCCGAAAGTGCGCTGCCGCTGGAGGCCGTGGTGACACCGCTGCCGATGCATGCGGGCGAGGCTCTGGTTCGAGACCTGTTCGAGCCCTTGGGGTGGACCGTCGATCTGACGCCGATCGAGAATGTCGGGCATCGGGCAGGCAAATGGCGATACGGTCATCTCAAGCTGACCGGGACAGGCCGGCTGAGCGGCTTGCTGAACCACCTCTATGTCCTGATCCCTGTGTTGGACGACGCAAAGCACTACTGGGTCGGCGAGGCCGAGATCGACAAGCTGCTGTCAAAGGGTGAAGGCTGGCTGGAAAACCATCCCGCCAAAGACCTGATCGTGCGCCGCTATCTGCGCAATCGCGGTGCGTTGGCCCGCATCGCCCTGGAGCGGCTCGCTCCCGAGACGGCCGACGAGGCACTGCCCCCCGAAGTCAGGGACGCGCCCGAGGAAGCGCTGGAGGTGCCTATTCGGCTGAACGACCTGCGCATGGACGCGGTGGTCGATGCCATTCGGGCGACCGGCGGAACCGTCATCGCCGATCTGGGATGCGGCGAAGGCAAGCTGCTCTATCGCCTCGTGCGCGAGCGATGGGTCCACAAGCTGTTCGGGCTCGACCCCGCAGTGCGCGAACTGGAATGGGCTGCGAAGCGTCTCAAGCTGAACGAGTTCGGTGGACCGCCCGAAGGTCGGGTCACGCTGTTGCATGGATCGCTGACATACCGAGACGGCCGCTGGGCCGAGGCCGACGTCGCCGTGCTGGTCGAGGTCATCGAGCACCTCGACCAAGACAGGCTGCCCTTGATCGAACGCATCGTTTTTGGCGAGACGGCGCCAAAATCCGTGATCGTCACCACTCCGAATGCGGAGTACAACGCACTGTTTCCGAACCTGGCCCCGGGCAACTTCCGCCACCCGGACCATCGCTTCGAATGGAGCCGGGCGCAGTTCGAAGCCTGGGCTGACAAAATCGGTAAGATCTATGGCTATGCCGCCGCCTTCAGCGGTATCGGGGCTGTTGACGCCGTCCTGGGCGCGCCCACGCAAATGGCGGTGTTCACGCGGTGAGAGAGCCCGACAAGACCGACCTCGCCCTTCCCGATTTCTCGCTGGTGGTGCTGATCGGCTCGACCGGATCGGGCAAATCGAGCTTTGCCGCCAAGCACTTCCTGCCGACCGAAGTCATCTCCTCGGATCGCTGCCGCGCGCTTGTGTCCGACGACGAGACCAATCAGGACGTTTCGGCGGACGCCTTCGAGTTGATGCGCGAGATCGTTGGCAAACGACTCAAGCATCGCAAGCTGGCAGTTGTCGACGCCACCAACGTGCGCGCAGCCGACCGCAAGGCGTGGATCGAATTGGCGCGCAAGTGGCATGCTCTACCAGTCGCCGTCGTCATCGATCCAGGCGTCGACGTCTGCATCGCGCGCAATGCAGCGCGACCTGACCGACAATTCGGCGCCGGTGTGGCCCAACGCATGACGACCGAGATCCGCAAGGGTCTTGGCGGCCTGCAACGCGAGGGCTTCCGCCAGGTCTGGAAGCTTGGCAGCGAGGCCAGCGTCGATGCCGCCAAGGTCTCGCGCCAACCGCTGTGGACCGACAAGCGGGACGACTCCGGTCCGTTCGACATCATTGGCGACATCCACGGCTGCGCCGACGAACTTCAGACCCTGCTTGGCCAACTCGGCTACAGCGTCGCCTGGTCCGAGGATCGCGGCGACCGAACGGTCGTCGTCACCCCGCCGGAGGGACGCAAGGCCGTCTTTGTCGGAGATATCGTCGATCGCGGTCCCAACTCGCCCGACGCGCTGCGCATCGTCATGGGCATGGTGGCGGCCGGCACTGCCTACTGTGTCCAGGGCAATCACGAACGCAAGCTCGGCCGCTGGCTGGAAGGCCGCAAGGTCACGGTCGCCCACGGCCTGCAGCAAACCATCGACCAGTTGGATGCTCAGGATCGCGGCCTCCGAGAGGCTCTGCCGGCTTTCCTTGACGGTCTGCGCAGCCACGTCTGGCTGGACGGTGGACGCCTGGCGGTTGCCCACGCCGGCCTCAAGGAAGAGATGATCGGACGTGGTTCGGGCGCCGTGCGCGAATTCGCCCTTTATGGCGAGACCACGGGCGAGATCGATGAATTCGGCCTGCCCGTCCGCGCCGACTGGGCCACAGCCTATCGCGGCAAGACGGCCGTGATCTACGGGCATACGCCGATGCTGTCGGCGGAATGGCTCAACAACACCCTGTGCATCGACACCGGCTGCGTTTTCGGCGGCAAGCTGACGGCCTTGCGCTGGCCGGAGCGCGAACTTGTCGAGGTGCCGGCAATCCAGGTCTGGTCCGAACCGATACGTCCTTTGGGTGGATCCGATCCCGGCAAATCGGCCCAGGCCGACGCCGACGGCGTGCTCGACTATCAGGACGTCTCGGGTCGCCGCTGGATCGAGACCGAACTAAGGGGCCGGATCGTCGTGGCCGAAGAGAACGCGGCGGCGGCACTGGAAGTGATGAGCCGCTTCGCGCTGGCGCCGCAATGGCTGGTGTATCTGCCGCCAACGATGTCGCCGTCCGAGACCAGCAACCAAAGCGACTGGCTCGAGCGCCCAGAGGAAGCCTTCGCTCATTTTCGCGAACGTGGCGTCGCTCAGGTCGTGTGCGAGGAAAAGCATATGGGTTCGCGAGCCGTCATCGCGTTGTGCCGGAACGCAAGGGCGGCGCGCGAGCGCTTCGGTGTGTCAGGAAACGAGACCGGCGCGATCTGGACCCGGACGGGGCGCTCCTTTTTCAAGGATACCGCCACGACGGAAGGCCTGCTCGCCCGTCTTCGCGCGAGCGTCGATGCGGCGGACCTGTGGAACGAACTGAGCAGTGACTGGCTGCTGCTGGACGCCGAGATAATGCCCTGGTCGGCCAAAGCCGGCAGCCTGATCGAAAGCCAGTATGCGCCGGTGGCGACCTCCTCGGCCGCCGGCTTCCAGGCGAGCCGCGAGGCGTTGGCCCGGGCATTGGCGCGCGGCGTCGATGCCGCCGGCCTGAATGCCCGGTTCGATGACCGGGCCGCGCGCGCGACCAAATACGCCACCGCCTGGGCACCCTACGTATGGCCGGTCACTGGCATCGACGACCTGAAGGTCGCGCCGTTCCACCTACTCGCCAGCGAAGGACATGTCTGGTTCGACAAGGACCACGTCTGGCACATGACGCTTGCGGCCCGTCTGACTGCCGACGATGGCGTGGTGACCGGCACGCGGTGGCGTACGCTCGATCTGGCCGACGCCAATGCGTGCGCGGAAACGATCGCTTGGTGGGAGGCGCTGACCGGTTCGGGCGGGGAAGGCATGGTCGTCAAGCCGCGCGACTTCGTGAGCCGCGGCAAAAAGGGGCTGATCCAGCCGGCGTTGAAGGTGCGCGGCCGGGAGTATCTGCGCATCATCTACGGCCCCGAATACGATGCGCAGGATAACCTCGTTCGCCTGCGGGAACGTGGGCTGGGCGGCAAGCGCAGTCTGGCGCACAGGGAGTTCGCTCTCGGTCACGAGGCGCTGAAGCGGTTTGTGGCACAGGAACCGCTGCGGCGGGTACACGAGTGTGTGTTCGGCGTGCTGGCACTGGAAAGCGAGCCGATCGACCCAAGGCTGTAGCAATGATAGTCCTAGCCGAAGATTCGCTCGCCCTGCTCGTCGACCAGTTGGATGCCTTTCTTGATCGAGATGTCGACGGCATCGTCCAGGCCGGCGAAACGGTCGGCGCGGATGAAACGGTGTTCCTTCGTCACGCCGTCGATTTCCTTCGAGACCACGCCGCAGGTCTGGTACTGGCCGTCGGCCTTGTAGGGCGTGGCGCTGATCAGGAAACCCTTGTGCTCGACCTGCTTTGCCGGCGCCGCGTTCTTGGGTTCGCCCGCATCGCCGCCGCCACCGCCGAAAAGCTTTTTCAGAAAAGACATGGTTCAAATCTCCACTTTCACCTCGGCGCAAAATGCCTGCGCCGGTTCTCATTATCGCATTTAGGCGTCACGACGGTGCCGCGCCAGCATGATCCAATGTCCCGCCCCGTTCCAGCCCCTTGATGAAGACGGCGACCAGGAGCTCGATCTGCTCCCAAGTCTCGTCCGCCTGGCGCCCGGCGGAATTCGCGGCATAGCCGCTGGTGACGATGCCATGCACGCTTGACCACAAGGTGCGGGCGGCGATCCGCAGGCGGTTTTCGTCGAGGCCGAAGCGGCCGTCGGCGAGCACCCTGGCGATGATCTGCAGCAGTTCGCTGAGCCGCGCCTCATAGGCGTCCGGCTCCGCATGCGCCGGCTGGCGGCGGTTGAAGGCAAGCAAGGCCGGCCAGCTCGCCGGATGCGCCTCCACGAAGCCGGCATAGGCGCGCGCCAGCGCCAGCAGGCATTGCCGCGTGTCGGTCACCCCCGCCTTTTTGAGTTCGGCCATCGCTGCGGCGCCGGCTTCACCCAGCCGATCGAGCAGCCGCATGTTCACGGCGCGATGCAGGTCGTCGATATCCCGGAACAGATTGTATATGGAACCGACCGCGATGCCGGCCTCGGTGGCGATGGTCCTGGCCTTCAGGTTCTCCGCCCCGCCGGCTTCGATCAGATTCTCCGCGATGGCGATGACGCGCTCGCTCATCTCTTCCTTGTCCAGTGCCAAACCTTGTCTCCGCATCATCTCCGCCGCCTCTCGGGCGCGGCAACGGATGCCGGTTTACCATAATCCATTCTGCATGAACAGCGTTCAAAAAACATCTTGAACAATGTTCATCTTCTGCTACATTCCTTTTGTGAACAACGTTCATAAAGGGAGAACGAACAAATGCTCAGTCTTATCAGGACATTGCTGGACGGCGCCGGCGCCAAGGCCGAGGACCGGCTGAAGGACCAGTTCGCCGTCGACCTCTCGCCCAGCACATCCGCGATGCCGAAGCCGGCCTCGCCTGCGCCAAGCAGACGCTCGCCTCGCTGATCGTGCGTCAGCGCGCCGAACAGGCCAGCCTCGACCAACTCGACCGCCGCATCGCCGATCTGGAGACGCGCACCCGCAGCGCCCTTGCCGCGGGAGCCGAGGCCCTCGCCCACGATGGCGCTTCCGCCATCGCCGAACTGGAGAACGAACGCGAGGGCCGCCGCACCACCGTGCGCAGCCTGACCGAGAATACCTTGCGCATGCGCCTGTCGCTGGAACAGGCGCACCGACGCATCGTCGACCTCAACCAGGGCATGATCTCGGCGCGCGCCATCGACGCCGAGCAGAAGGCGCAGCGACGCCTCAACCGTTCCATCGGCCGGACGGCCAGCCTCAACGAGGCAGAGGCGCTGCTCGCCCGCATCCGGGAGCGCGGCGACCCGTTCGAGGAAGCCAGCATCCTCGACGAGATCGATGCCGGCCTCAGCCAGGAAGCCATCCGCGGCAAGCTGGAGGAGGCAGGCCACGGCCCCTCGACCAAGGTCCGGGCACAGGACGTGCTCGAGCGCCTGAAATCCACGCACTGATCCACGAAACCTACCTCACCAACCAAAGGGACAACGACAATGAACGCCAATCAGACCTACATCATGTTCAACACCATCTCGGTCGGCATCGCCTATTTCATGCTTGGCCTGTCGCTGTGGCTCGCTCCGGTCGACCTGTCGACCAAGGGCTATTGGGGCATGGGCGTGCTCTTGCTCACCGGCAGCCTGGTCAACCTCGTCAAATACCGCACCGACGAGCGCGTCGCCGCCGAGACGACTGCCAAGATCGAAAAGGCGCGCAACGAAAAGCTGATCAGCGAATATGTCGGCAAGGAATGACCGCCGGCAGGCACGTCCCAGATACGTGCGGCTCCAGCAACGAAAAAAGCCCGGATCTTCCGGGCTTTTTTTTGCGTGGGTTGCTGGCGGCTTCAGCGGCGCGACAGCGCTTCAAGCGCCGCGGCGGCATCTTCCAGGATGCTCATCGCCTGCGCCTGCTTGTCTTCCGGCGCATCGACGATTTCGCTGAGCGCCGCGCGCAGCCGGTGGCGCACGGCACGGAACGCATCGCGCTTTTCGTGGCGCCCGCGATGCCGGCCGCCCTCCTCGCCGTCGTCGTTCCAGCCGAACCAGTCGCGCGCCTTGGCCATCTTGCGGCCGAAGCGTTCGAGATGGTCGAGCACGTGGTCGATCATCTCGCGGTTCTCGTCGAGATGCGCCTGTCCGGCCTCGGTGATCGAGAACACCTTCTTGTTGCCCTCCGCCGAGGAGATGGCATAGCCCGCCTCTTCCAGGAAGGTCAGCGTCGGATAGACCACGCCCGGGCTTGGGCTGTAGATGCCGCTGGTGCGCTCCTCCAGCGCCTTGATGATGTCGTAGCCGTGGCGCGGCGCCTCGGCCAGCAGCGACAGCGTGATCAGCTTGAGATC
This sequence comes from Mesorhizobium sp. M4A.F.Ca.ET.020.02.1.1, assembly GCF_004022645.1. NCBI lineage: Bacteria > Pseudomonadati > Pseudomonadota > Alphaproteobacteria > Hyphomicrobiales > Phyllobacteriaceae > Mesorhizobium > Mesorhizobium sp. M4A.F.Ca.ET.020.02.1.1. The sequence continues at coordinate 11,589 of NZ_RZOI01000043.1, forward strand.
GCCGTCGGCCAGCATGCGCCCGGCGCGGAACATGTCGCCCGGGCCGCCGCGGCCGCCGCCGCGCATGCCCGCCCCGAACGGACCGAAACCGCCGCCGCGACCGCCGAACTTGCCGGCCATATGCAGGAAAGCGCGCTCGGCGCGCTCGCCGAAAGGATGATGTCTGTGCATGGATTGCTCCTTGAGTTATGTCTTACGATATATCTCAATTAGGCCCGCCGTTTCCTCGAGTCAAGATATATCTTACGATGTATCTGAAAATGGCGCCAGCGGGATTGATTTCGCAAAAGCTCGCCGCTAAAAGGCGCGCGAGGGTCGACGACCGCTCCGTAAGCGTCTGACGTCAAACAACGCATCCATCCCCGGTCGTTCCGGGCAATTGCGCCGCAAGCGGCCAACGGATGCCTATGCGCTCGACCGGACACCTCAGGGAAAATCCCAATGACCACGACCCGCAAGCGCGGCAGATTGCCCGCGCGCTATGCCGCTGTTCTCACTCCGCTGGTGCTGTCGCTGTTGATGACCTTCATCGTCTCGTTCATCTCGACGCTGAAGAGCCTTGGGCTTCAGCCGGGCCTGCCGGCCGTCTGGCTGACGGCCTGGGGCCTCTCCTGGCTGGTGGCGTTTCCGACGCTGCTCATGGTTCTGCCGGTGGTGCGCCGCATCGTCGGCTGGCTGTGCGACCCCGCCTCCAGATAGCCGGCAAGGCCCGGACCGGATCCGGGCCTCCCCTCATCGGCGAGCCCTTCGTCTACCAGCGGCCCTTGCGCCGGTTCCAGACGTAGAGAAGATCGGCGAAGCGATCGTAGGCAAGACGTGTCAGCGGCAGGAGGACGGGGTTGCCGAGCAGCGCCGCCAGCCAGCCCTCGCCCGGCGTTCTCCGCCACACCGCGATCGCGACGTCGGCGCCGACCAGCAGCCTGCCCTCCGCGTCGGTGGCATGCAGGCGGCGGCGGATATCCTCCAGCGAGGCGCCGTATCCGGCAAGCGCCGACGGCTCGAGATTGATGTCACGGAACTTGATCCGGCCCGCCTTGACCGCCTCGACCAGTCGCCGCTTCTGCCTGCTGATGCCGGCATCGCAGACCGGGCAGCGCGTGTTGTACCAGACGGTGAGCGATGGCTTGGACATGTCGAGGCGCGACCTCCCGCACGATCCGGCAATGCCCCAGTGCATGTCGCCCAAAAGTGCGCAGCGGTTTTGGGACATCGACATGCATAAGACAACAGCCTAAGCCGCGCCGTGTGAACCGCTCGGGCACGCCGCGCTTGAACATGCGGTGAGGACTAGCCCGGATTCACCCGGGCCGCGATTCATCCCAGTGAGGTAATGATCTCGCGATAGGCGAATTCCGGGAATGCCTTCAGGGTTCGCGTCCTTACACTGCCGCCCACCGCCAGCATCAGCGCGAAGCGCGCGAGCACCGCATCGTCCGGCGCCTCGACGACGGCCACCATGTCGCATTCGCCCATGGTCAGGTAGAACGCCTTGAACGATCCACCCATGTCGCCCAGCTGCTTCTTGGCGGCGTCGAGCCGCTTCGGTGACTCGCGCACATTTCTGGCACCCTGCTCGGTCCAGTTGAGCAGCATGATGTAAGTCGTCATGGCACACCTCCTCCGGCGCCACGGAGCACGGCGTTAAGGTCGCGGACCTTCCACCGGGGCGGGCATCCGGTTTGTCGCCCGGAAAACGCATCCGACGTGGAAATTATCCGCCTGAAAGACCGAGGCGGCAAGAGCCTGCCGCTGGGCCGCCATCGTCCATGTCTCCACGAAAAAAGGGCGCCAAAGGCGCCCTTTCGAAGATATGTCCAAGCCGGTATCAGCTATCCAGGAAGCTCCGCAGTTTTCTGCTCCGGCTCGGGTGCTTGAGCTTGCGCAGCGCCTTGGCTTCGATCTGGCGGATGCGCTCGCGGGTGACCGAGAACTGCTGGCCGACCTCTTCCAGCGTGTGGTCGGTGTTCATGCCGATGCCGAAGCGCATGCGCAGCACACGTTCCTCGCGCGGCGTCAGCGAGGCGAGCACGCGGGTCGTCGTCTCGCGCAGATTGGCCTGGATCGCCGCATCGATCGGCAGGATCGCCATCTTGTCCTCGATGAAGTCGCCGAGATGCGAATCCTCCTCGTCGCCCACGGGCGTTTCGAGCGAGATCGGCTCCTTGGCGATCTTCAGCACCTTGCGCACCTTTTCCAGCGGCATGGCGAGCTTCTCGGCCAGTTCCTCCGGCGTCGGCTCGCGGCCGATCTCGTGCAGCATCTGGCGCGAGGTGCGCACGATCTTGTTGATCGTCTCGATCATGTGCACCGGAATGCGAATGGTGCGCGCCTGGTCGGCGATCGAGCGGGTGATGGCCTGCCGGATCCACCATGTCGCGTAGGTCGAGAACTTGTAGCCGCGGCGGTATTCGAACTTATCGACCGCCTTCATCAGGCCGATATTGCCTTCCTGGATCAGGTCGAGGAACTGCAGGCCGCGGTTGGTGTATTTCTTGGCGATGGAGATGACGAGGCGAAGGTTCGCCTCGACCATTTCCTTCTTGGCGATGGCGGCTTCCCGCTCACCCTTCTGCACCTGGTTGACGATCTTGCGGAATTCCAAGATCGAGATCGCCGTTTCGGTGGCGAGGTTCTGGATCTCGGCGCGCAGGTCCTTGATCGCGTCCTTCTCGTTCTTGGTGAATTCCTTCCAGCCGCGCGAGGTCAGGTTGGCGATCGAGCGCGTCCAGTTCGGGTCGAGCTCGGAGCCCTGGTACTCCTTGAGGAATTCCTCGCGGCGCACGCCATAGCTCTCGGCGAGCCTCAGCAGCTTGCCTTCGTTCTGCACCAGCCGCTTGTTGATGTCGTAGAGCTGCTCGACGAGCGCCTCGATGCGCGCCGTGTTGAGCGACAGCGACTTCACCGCCTTGATCAGCTGGTCCTTCAACTCCTTCAGCCGGCGGTCCTGGCTTGGCGACAGCGTGCCGGCGGCGGCCAGTCTGTTCTCGACCTGCTGGTCCTGCAGCTTGCGGAGCTTCTTGTAGGTGTCGGCGATGACGTCGAGCGTCTCCATCACCTGCGGACGCAGTTCCGCTTCCATCGCCGCCAGCGACAGGCTCGCCTCGTCCTCGTCGTCCTCGTCCTCTTCCAGCCCGCGGGTGTCGGCGCCGACATTGGTGATGTCGTCCTCTTCTTCGCGCGCGGCGGCGCGGCCGCGCGGCTTTTCCTCGGCCTTGGGGGCTTCCTCGATCCGCTCGACCACCGGCGCCTGCTTGGCTTCCGGCCCGGCATAGGTGGCTTCCAGGTCGATGATCTCGCGCAGCAGGATCTTCGATTCGTTGAGCTCGTCGCGCCAGATGATGATGGCCTGGAAGGTCAGCGGGCTTTCGCACAGGCCCGCGATCATCGTCTCGCGGCCGGCCTCGATGCGCTTGGCGATGGCGATTTCGCCCTCGCGCGACAGAAGCTCGACCGAGCCCATCTCGCGCAGATACATCCGCACCGGATCGTCGGTGCGATCGGTCGGCTCCTTCTTGGTGGTCGTGGTGGCGACCGCCGTGCCGGTCTGCTCGGCGAGCTCATTGGCATCTTCCTCGGCGTCGGCGCCAGAGTCGCCGCCTTCGGGTTCCTCGCCCTGCTCGTCGTCCTCGACGACGTTGATGCCCATGTCGGAAAGCATCGCCATCGTGTCCTCGATCTGCTCGGAGGTCACTTCCTCCGAAGGCAGCACCGAGTTCAGCTCGTCCATCGTGACGTAGCCGCGCTTCTTGGCGGCCTTGATCATCTTCTTGACAGCATCATCGGAAAGGTCGAGCAGAGGGCCATCAGTGGCGCCTTCACGTTCGGTCTCGACCTCTTCCTTTTCCTTTGTCGCCATTCTTTGTCGTCTCCAAGCGGCTTTCTAGCGAAGCCGCGTAAGCTGCAGTGCCGGTCAAATCGGATGCGCTCGCACCAGAACGCTCTTCACCGGGCCAGTAACCGCATCTCTCGTTAAGTCCAGATTAACCCTGATATCTGTGGCAGGCCTTTTGCCCGTCCAGTGACCAGTACCCGGCATCGCTCAATTTTCCCGTCGACGCCTGGCACGGGTTAATATTTCGAATCGTCCTGATTCCGCCATTCTGCCAGAAGGTCAAGCGCCTCTCGCATGATTCGCATGAAAAAAGCGAATCAATTACCCGACTTAGAGGCGTCGATTCGACGCGGGGACATTTCCATTTCGCTCCCTGGACGAGGTTGGACCCTATACGCGTCCAACCCTGCCCGAGGACACGCCGAACCCTTCGATCAGCGCTTCCGTTGCCTGCACATCGTTGAATTGCGCCTGAATCTCGACCAGATGCCGGAAATTTTCGTCCGATGGATCCGCGTCGAGCGCTGCCTGCGCCTGTTTCAGTTCTCTATGTAAGGTGCGCGCGCTGCGCTGCAAGTGCAGCGCCTGGTTGAAGGCATCGCGGGCATCCTCGAGCGCGGCGGTCTCCAGCGCCGGCCATTGCCTGGCGCGCTTGATCAGCGCCACCGCGCGCTCCCAAACCTCGCCGCAGCCAGCACGCTCGATCGTCGCGATCACGGCGCCGCGATCATTGGCCATGTCATGCGCCATGGCATCGAGGATGGCGGCATGCAGCCGCCTCAGATCGCTGTTGGCAAGGTCGAGGAATTCGACGTGAGCGAAATTCTCGTCGATCAGCGCCGGATGGTTGATCAGCGCCACGATGATCGTCGCCTCGCGCACCGACATGCCCTCGCCGCGCTTGACCAGCGCCGACTGGCCGAGGCTCTCGGTGATCGCGATGCGGCCGCCGCCACCCTTGGCGAATTGTCCGCCGGGTGCCGCAGCCTTGCCCTGGCCGCGCTCGCCCGGTCGACCGCCATCATGACGGCCCTGCCGCGGGCCGCGCTGCGAGCCGAAGAAGCTCAGCACCCTCTCGCGCATCTCCTGTTGATAGTGATAGCGCAGGCTCTCGTCGCGGATGCGACTGGTCAACTCGCGCAACGTCTTTTCGAGTTCCGCCCGCCGCTCGGGGGTGTCAAAGACGCCGCCCGCCGTCTCGCGCATCCATAAAAGGTCGACCAGCGGCCGCGCGTCGGCGAGCACGGCGCGGAAAGCGTCCGGCCCCTCGGCCTTGACCAGATCGTCGGGATCCTTTCCTTCCGGCAGCAGCGCAAAGCGCGCCGAGCGACCAGGTTGGACGGCCGGCAGCGCCATATCCGCGGCCCGCCACGCCGCCTTCAGCCCGGCCTTGTCGCCGTCGAAGCAGAGCACCGGCTCCGGCGCCATGCGCCACAGAAGCTCCAGCTGGTTTTCGGTGAGCGCTGTGCCGAGCGGCGCCACGGCGTTCTCGAAGCCGGCCTGCGCCAGCGCGATCACGTCCATATAGCCTTCGACCGCGATGACGGTGCCGCCCTTGGCGAGAGCCTTGCGGGCGCGGGCGAAATTGTAGAGCACGTTGCCCTTGTGGAAGAGCTCGGTGTCCGGCGAGTTCATGTATTTGGCGAGCGCATCGGGCGCCAGCGCCCGGCCGCCGAAGGCAATGATCTTGCCGCGCGAGTCCGGGATCGGGAACATGATGCGGTCGCGGAACCAGTCATAGGAGACCGGAATGTCGTCGCCATGCCGCACCAGCCCACAGGCCTCGATGTCGGCCTTCGGCACGCCCTTGGCGGCAAGATGTTCCTTGAGCGCATTGCGGCTGTCCGGCGCATAACCCAGCCGAAACGACTGCTGTGTCGCCGAGGTCAGACCACGCTCCCTCAGATAGGCGCGGGCCTTTGCGCCTTCCGGCCCCTGCAACCGCTCCTGGAAGAAGGCGGTCGCCATCTCCATGACATCCGTCAGGCTGGCGCGTTCCTTCTCGCGCCGTTCCTCCTGTTCGTCGCGAACCGGCATCGGCACGCCGGCCATGTCGGCGATCTTCTCGACCGCCTCGGGAAAGCTCATGCCGTCGAGCTCGGTCAGGAACTTGAAGTGGTCCCCCGACACCGAGCAGCCGAAGCAATGGTAGCGGCCCTTCTTGTCCTCGCAATGGAAGGACGGGCTCTTCTCGCCATGGAACGGGCAGCAGGCCCAATAGTCGCCGCGCGACGCATTGGTCTTCTTCCTGTCCCACGCGACGCGCTGGCCGATGACCGAGGAAATCGGCACACGGTCGCGGATCTCGTCGAGGAAGGCGGGCGGAAAGCGCATCGGAAACTCTTTTCCCGTCCATATAAGCACGCGTGCCGGTCCGCACGACCCCAAATACGGACGATGCCCGGTTTCCACAGGGCGAAGGAAGGCGGCCGTCGCCGGCCGCCTTCCTTCAAGTCCAGTGCTGGCCGGCTTATTGCACGGCGAAGGCGCCAAAGATGATGCCGAAAGAATGCTGACCAGCACATAGTCGTTGCCGACGCGGATCCACTCCTGCCCGGGGCCTGGACGGCGCAGGCCATAAACGGCCGTAATCGCGGACCGGCTGGTGCCGCTTCCAGCTGGAATACTTCTGGCCGTTGCGCCAATGGCTGCGCTTCACCACGACCTTCTTCTAGACGACGCGCTTCCTCACGTCGATGTGCTTGCCGGGCTGTTGCCAGTCGACCTGGTTGTAGTTCGACTGCGGCGCGATCGGCGCATTGAGCGGCGCGGCCTGGCCCGAGACGGACGTAGCGGCCAGAATCGAGGCGGCGACCGCGGAAAGAACGAGACGATTCATGGCGGTACTCCTTGGTTGTCGATGCGCAAGCGATAGGGTGCCGGCGATGAACCGAAACTGAACAGTAGAATTACAATTATATAATGATTTCCTATATTTATGATATCTAATTC
>NZ_RZOI01000440.1:0-5190 GCF_004022645.1 Mesorhizobium sp. M4A.F.Ca.ET.020.02.1.1
TCGGATGGTCGAGGAGGGCGCGCCGCACGACTTCTTCACCAATCCGCAGCACGACAGAACGAAGCTTTTTCTGAGCCAGATCTTGTCGCATTGATGGTGCAGGCCGTTCTCACGGGATGGCCGTCACCGCTCGCCCGCGGTTCGGTCTGCATCAAATTCTTATCCAGGACAATCGGCGGTTCTTCAACTGGATACACTATGCTGACGCAGGTTCTGCCGGCGCTTGAGTATCAGGGGCAGATCCGGGCCTGGATCGTCGACGACACCGCCTTTGGCTTCGTCCGCCGTCCAAATGCATGGCGTAGAAACCGCCATAGATTGCCCCTCTTCCCCTCTTCCACACCTGGTCGAGATAGGTTTGCACGCGCCATGGCCTGGACTTCGATGTCGTAGCCGGCCGGCTTTGCCATCTCGCGCAGCGCTACGACGAGTTGGCTTTTGAGCGCCGGCTTATCGGATGCGATCAGTTGATCTGGAGGCCCTCGGCATAGCCTGCCTTAGCCATTAGCTTCTTTGGCCTACTCGATGTTGGCGTGAGCCGCCTGACGCTCGGCATAGAAGAACCGGTAGCCCCTGTTTGCTAGCGTCATTGCCCGGCGTGTCCAAAACCTTCCGTCACGAACTGTAAAATGGCTTCGCTATTCGCCGTCAGCAGCTGCGCCTTGCGGACCTTCGGATTGTTAAAGGGCCCGGCATCGCAGGCGATGTTGACATTACAGAACTGGCCGGAAGCGAATCGCTGAACTTCGACGCCTTTGTTACCGTCAAGGTTGCGACCTCCGTTGGTTCCGGCGTGGTCGGGATTGGGCTCGACGACGATAAGGCAAGTTGCGAAGTCCTGCAAACTATTGGCTGCTTTTGCAGGAAGGCGCTCGAGAAGGCAGCAATTGCGCTCTCAATCTGCGGTCCCGCCCCCCTAGTTTGATGGCGCTAAATCACTGACTCGGAGCCACAGATGAAAGGCATCGCAACAACTGCGCTACGGAGGCTCACACGGCCAGACCTTTCTGCAAGCGTGCGGGTAGCACACGGCGCCAGTTTGAAAGGTTCTGTGCCCGCACCATGCCGATTGCTGAAGCCGAGCGCGTCCTGTGAATATGAGAAAGGGTATACCTAGTGCGTGCGATGATACCACCAGAAATTCATCCAGGCGAACCGCCCCCTGCGATGACGTCGGGAAGCGCGGTTCAGCTGGAAGCCGCTCCCACGAGCTTTCTGCAGAGCGTTGACCAGAACTTTCGGCATGCGATGAAATTTCTCGACCTGCCCGAGGGGCTGGCCGAGCGGATCATCCAGTGCAACTCGACCTACACGGTGCGGTTCGGCGTGAGACTCCGCGGTCGCATGTACAGCTTCATCGGCTGGCGCTCGGTGCACAGCGAGCATTGTGAGCCAGTCAAGGGCGGTATCCGTTATGCGCCCGATGCCGACGCCGAAGAGGTGGAGGCACTCGCTGCGCTTATGACGCTCAAATGCGCGCTGGTCGATGTCCCGTTCGGAGGTTCGAAAGGCGCACTCAAGATTGACCCTCGCGAGTGGACACCTCAGGAGCTGGAGCGCATCACCCGGCGTTTCACCCAGGAACTCAGCAAGCGCGGTCTGATCGGCCCTGGCCTCAACGTTCCCGCCCCCGACGTGGGCACGAGCGAGCGGGAGATGGCCTGGATCGTTGACGAGTTCCGCCGCGCCAACCCGATGGATGTAGTCAACGCGCGTGCCTGCGTGACGGGAAAGCCGCTCTCGAAAGGCGGGATCGCGGGACGCACAGAGGCGACAGGCCGAGGCGTGCAGTTCGCCATACAGAGCTATCTCCGCGATCCCCGTACCCCGGGCATTGTTGGACGGCGGGACCTCAAGGGGGCGTCCGTTGTTGTTCAGGGGTTTGGCAATGTCGGCTATCACGCTGCCAAATTCCTCTCCGAGGAAGATGGCGCGCGGATCACGGTCGTAGCCGAACGCGACGGTTATGTCGCCAATCCCGAAGGTCTTCCGGTCGAGGCGCTCAAGCTGCATCAGGTGCGCACCGGCAGCATCCTGGGCTTTGCCGACGCCAAATCTTTCCGGGGCGGGATGACGGCCCTGGAACAGCCCTGTGACATTCTCATCCCCGCGGCGATGGAGAATGCCATACACATCGACAACGCCGAGCGCATCAACGCGCACCTCATCGTCGAAGCCGCTAATGGCCCGGTGACCTTCGAGGCCGACCAGGTGCTACGCTCCCGAGACGTTACGATCCTCCCCGATCTTTACGTCAACGCAGGCGGTGTGATCGTCAGCTATTTCGAATGGGTGAAGAACCTGACCCATATTCCATTCGGCTTGATGGAAAGGCGGCGGCGCGAGCGGCGCAACCAGACGATCGCCACAGCGCTCGAGCGGATGACAGGCAAGCCGTTTCCCGCCGACGTGCGCGACGAATTCCTGGAGGGAGGCGACGAGATTGATCTGGTTCGGTCCGGCCTCGAAGACGTCATGCGAAGCACTTGGGCGCGTATCGCCGATCTCCTTGAGGAACAGCCGGAACTCGGCGACTACAGAACGGCCGCCCATGTAGCGTCCATTCGACAGATCGCCGGCGCATATGAGGCCATAGGCATCTGAGCCCCTAGTTTTCCAAACATCACGAAGGGCGCAGGTTCCAAGCGCTGGATGGGGGCCTTTACAGCGCGTCGGCAATTGAGGGTTTGAAAGGAGGGGGCAGGCAATCGAGGATCAAGCACCAAGCATAGGCTTGGGGAGTGGTCTGAGTATTTCTCGCATCTCGTAGCCACCCATATTCCGCAAAGCGGCATCAGCGTTCATTGGAGAAAACGATCATGAGTCACACGGTCAACCATCTACGAAAATTGCGTCTCCAACGTAGTGAGCTCGCCGTTCCCGGTTCGAGCCCGGAGATGATCGACAAGGCGGCCAACAGCGCCGCCGACTTCGTCTTTCTCGATATTGAGGACGCGGTCGCGCCGCCGGACAAGGAACGCGCCCGCAAGAACATCATCCAGGCGCTCAACGACATCGACTGGCATGCCAAGGGCAAGACCGTTTCGGTGCGAATCAACGGCCTCGACACGCACTACATGTACCGCGACGTGGTCGACGTCATGGAACAGGCCGGCGACCGGCTGGACACCATCCTGGTGCCGAAAGTCGGCGTTCCGGCCGACCTTTACATGGTTGAGGCCATGGTCAACCAGATCGAGATGGCCAGGGGCTACAAGACCCGAGTCGGCCTGGAAGCGCTTATCGAGACGGCGCTCGGCATGGCCAATGTCGAGACGATCGCCGCTACGCCCGGCCGCCTCGAGGCAATGCATTTCGGCGTCGCCGACTATGCGGCCAGCAACAAGGCGCGCACCGTCAATATTGGCGGGCTCAACCCCGACTATCCCGGCGACCAGTGGCACTTCGCTTTGTCGCGGATGACGATTGCCTGCAGGGCCTACGGCCTGCGCGCAATCGACGGGCCGTTTGGCGATTTCTCGGACCCTGATGGCTATGCGGCGGCGGCAAGGCGTGCGGCGGCGCTTGGCATCGAAGGCAAATGGGCGATCCATCCCTCGCAGATCGAATTCGCTAATAGCGTTTTCTCGCCGCCGGAAAAGGAGGTCGCCCGCGCGCGCCGGATCATTGAGGTGCTCAAGGAGGCGGAGGAACAAGGCAAGGGAGCAGCAGCACTCGACGGCAAGATGATCGACGCGGCGTCGGAGCGTATGGCGCGCAATGTGCTTGTCGTGCACGAGGCGATCCTCCAGACCGCCACAGGCAGATAGGATTTTCAAATGGACATCCATGAATACCAGGCCAAGGAACTTCTCTCCCGATACTCTGTCCACGTGCCTCACGGTCGATTGGCCTATAGCCCGGAGCAGGCGACCTATCGCGCCAGCGAGATTGGCGGCGACAAATGGGTCGTCAAGGCGCAGATCCATTCCGGCGCCAGAGGCAAGGCCGGCGGCATTAAATTCTGCCAAACTGATGACGAGATTTTCGCCGCAGCCGAGGCAATGCTCGGGCGCAAGCTGGTCACGCATCAGACCGGACCGCGCGGCAAGCTGGTGTCGCGACTTTATGTCGAAGAGGTGGTCAATATCCTGCGGGAGATTTATCTGGCCTTTGTCCTCGACCGCAAATCCGAACGGGTGATGATTGTGGCCTCCGCGTCGGGTGGCATGGACATAGAGGAAATTTCCGAGAACGAGCCCGATTCGATCATCCGAGCCACGGTGGATCCCGGCGCCGGCATGCAGCATTTCCAGGCCCGCGAGATCGCCTTCGCGCTTGGTCTCGAAACTGCGATGATCGGCAAGGCAACGGAAACGCTGCTTGGTTGCTATCGCGTGTTTCGCGACTACGACGCCTCGATGCTCGAAATCAATCCACTAGTCGTGACCCGCGACGGCAACTTGGTGGCCCTGGATGCGAAGATGTCGTTTGACGAAAACGCGCTATTCCGCCGCCCAGAAATCTCGGAGTTGCGTGACAAATCGCAGGAGGATCCGCGTGAGACTTTCGCCAGCGACCGCGGCCTTTCCTATGTCGGCCTCGACGGTAATATCGGCTGCATCATCAATGGTGCGGGGCTCGCGATGGCGACGATGGACATGATCAAGATGGCCGGCGGGGAACCGGCGAACTTCCTCGACATCGGCGGCGGGGCGTCGCCGGAACGTGTCGCCAAGTCGTTCCGCGCTGTTCTTGGCGACAAGGCGGTAGAAGCGATTCTGGTCAACATTTTTGCCGGAATAAACCGCTGCGACTGGGTGGCGGAAGGCGTCATCAAGGCAATCCGCGAAGTCGGCGTTTCTGTCCCGCTAGTCGTGCGCCTGGCTGGCACCAATGTCGATGAGGGCAAGCGCATTTTGGCCGAGTCAGGCGAGGCGATTATTGTTGCCGACACGCTAGCCGAGGCCGCCGAAAAAACCGTTGCAGCGTGGCGCTCCGTGACAATGAAAAAACCTGGCTGAGGAAATCTAAGATGGCCATTCTGCTCAATCGCGATACTCGTGTCCTCGTCCAGGGGTTCACCGGCAAGATCGGCAGTTTCCATGCCGAGGACATGAAGCGCTACGGGACCAATGTGGTCGGCGGCGTCACTCCTGGCAAGGGCGGCCAGACACATCTGGGCCTGCCTGTGTTCAATACGGTTAAGGACGCGGTGCGCGAGACCGGCGCCGATACCAGCATTGTCTT
>NZ_RZOI01000441.1:0-5180 GCF_004022645.1 Mesorhizobium sp. M4A.F.Ca.ET.020.02.1.1
ATGCTGACGGACCTTGCCTGCCGTCGCTCCCGGAAGGCCGCGTCGACGCCCAGCCAGCGGAAATACTCGTTCGGCCGGTAGCTGACCTTGTGCTGCGTCAACCGCTCGATCGGATGCTCCAGCGCATTGATGCGGCTGTTGGCGGCGATCGAGCAGAATTTGCCGATCGTCGTGTAGATCGCTTCGGCGTGGCGTTCGAAATAGGAAAAATCGCCGACCGTCACCTCGCGCAGGATCACCCGCTCGCCGATCGAGGCGTAGCGGCCGAGCTTGCAGGCCTTCAGTTCCGCAGTCGGATGGATGCGCGGCTCAGGGTCTTTCAGGACGAGGTTTTCGGCACGGTCCATGCGGCGGCTTTACCCCCGCGCGATTGGTCCCGCAAGGCGGGAGCAATTGTCCCGCGCAATTGCTGCCGCAAAGCGGAAGCAATTGTCGCGCCGACAAACAGCTCCAGAGAGCCTGCCCCGCTTATTGCGGCTTGCCCTTGGTCCAGACCACGTTCTGGCCGTAGAGCGGGATCGTCGTGACCGACATCTTCGCCGACCCGTTCTGCACCTGGCGTGAATGCGAGAGATAGATCAGCGTCTCGTTCTTCTTGTCGTAGATGCGGTTCACCACCTGCTTCTTCCAGATCAGGCTGATGCCCTGCTTGAACACCTCCTCGCCGCTTTCGCCCATGTCGATGTCACCGATGGTGATCGGTCCGGTCTGGCGGCAGGAGATCGATGAATCGGACGGATCCTCGAACCAGTTGCCCTTGTGCAGGCGATCGATGACGCTGCGATCGAAATAGGCGACGTGGCAGGTGACGCCCTCGACTTTCGGATCCTTGATTGCCTCGACCATGATGTCGTTGCCGACCCAGTCGACGCCGACCTTGCCGACCTCCTCGGCCGCCGCGGCGCCAGCGCCAAGAACGAGGCATGCGGCAAGCGCGCCGTCGATCAGTTTTCGCAAGGAAGCCTCCTCGGTTCGAGTTGCCGGTCTCAGGTGGGACTGAGGTGGCTTGTTTACAAGCTAGGCCTGGCGGAACCTCAACATCTGCCGCAGCACGTCGCTCCTGAGGACAAAGTGCTGGACCAGCGCGCCGGCGATATGCAGCAGCACGACATAGAGCAGGATGTTCTTGCCCACCACATGCACCAGCCCTGCCCCCGGCACCTGCAGGAACCAGGCGGCAGCGCCCGAAAGCGGCACGATGAAGATGAGCGCATAGATCAGCAGATGCGCCGCCTTGGCCAGCAGCCGCAGCGCCGGATGCTCCATGCCCGAGACCGGTGGCACACCGCGCGTCGCCCTCAGCCAAAGCCGCCACGTCGCGAGAACGAGCACCGCAAGGCCGAGCACGACATGCATGTAGGCCAGCGGCAGATCTCCGGCGGCGGCCTCCTGCCCGCGGCGAAAGGCACGCCAGACATGCTCCATGCCGTCATGGGCTAGGAACTGAACCAGGATCAGCACGGCGATGCCCCAATGCAGCCAGATCTGGGTCTTCGAATAGGAGGCTGCCTGCATGTCGGTCCATCGCTGAAATGTCTACCGCGAAGATAGATTGGGAGAAAAACCGGTCAAATTAAGGATTGGTAATATACCGCCAAGGGCCACTGCCGCATCGATCCGGTTGCGGCAACGCGGCATCTTTGCCTCGGCCGCCTCTACCCGCTAAGACTTGCTCGGACAAGGCGCCTGATTGGGCGCCCAATGAAATCACGACGGACATTTCCTGATGATGCGCTCAATCCTGGTCGGCATTCTCGTCCTGATGGCGGCAGGCATCGGCTGGCTCACCTTCGACTGGTACCGCGGCCACTATGGCGGTGAGCCCTACGGCGGGGCTTTCGCGCTGGTCGACCAGAAGGGCGCCCCGATCACCGAGGCCGCATTCAGGGGTCATCCGAGCGTCGTCTTCTTCGGCTTCACGCACTGCCCTGAGGTTTGCCCGACCACGCTCTTCGAGATGACCGGCTGGCTGAAGACGTTGGGCGACGAGGGCAAGAACCTCAATGCCTATTTTGTCACCGTCGACCCCGAGCGCGACACGCCCGAGGTTGTGAAAGCCTATGTCGGCAATTTCTCCGACCGCATCGTCGGCATCAGCGGCGACCCCGACAAGGTCCATGCCATGGCCAAGGCCTTCGGCATATACTGGAAGAAGGTCGACACCGGCGACGGCGACTACACGATGGACCACACCGCCTCTGTGCTCTTGCTCAATGGCAAGGGCGAGTTCTCCGGCACCATCGCCTATGGCGAAAGCGCCGACGCCGCCGTTGCCAAGCTGAAGCGCCTGGCGAACGAAGGCTGACACGATCCGATGGCGCAGACGCGGCTCCATTTCACCGCCGGCAAGATCGAGGCCGATCGCATCTTCGCCGCGCTCGATGCGGCCTTCGAGGATGAGGGCCTGCCGCTTGCCGTGTTGGAGGTCGACGAGGATCGCGACATCCACGAAGTCTCGCTCTATGCCGATGGCGACGTGGATGCGGTCGAGGCGCGGGTGAAGGACATTCTTGCCAGCCTGGCGCTGACGAAGCCGATCGAACGCGAAACGCTGCCCGAAATCGACTGGGTAGCGCGCTCGCTGGAGGGCTTGAAGCCGGTGCGCGCCGGCCGCTTTTTCGTCCATGGCGCGCATGACCGCGACAAGCGCCACAGCGGCGATCTCGCCATCGAGATCGAGGCTGGGCTTGCCTTCGGCACCGGCCATCACGGCACAACCGCCGGCTGCCTTGAAATGCTGGCGAAGGTCGTGCGGCGCGAGCGGCCGCGCAACGCCCTCGACCTCGGCACCGGCAGCGCCGTGCTGGCGATCGCGCTGGCGAGGCTGGCGCATATCCCGGTGCTGGCGACCGACATCGACCCGGTCGCGGTCAAGGTCGCCGCCGCCAATGCCCGCCTCAACCACGTCAAGGCGCTGGTCGAAACCGTGACCGCGCCGGGCTTCCACCACCCGATCTTCAGCAGGCACGCGCCGTTCGATCTGATCGTCGCCAACATATTGGCGCGGCCGCTGATGCGGCTGGCGCCGGAAATGGCGAAGCACATCAGGCTCGGCGGCTCGCTCGTGCTGTCCGGCATTCTCGATCGCCAGCGAGACGCCGTGGTCTCGGCCTATGTCGGCCAGAGCTTCCGCCACGTTCGCACCCTGCACCGCGAGGGCTGGGTGACGATCCATCTCAAGCGCTGAAATTGGACCAATCCGACCTTCCGGAAATCGATTCCGGTTTTCGGGGCCATGCGCTACGGTCGCGCCGAACAGAGGAGGCCCATCATGTTCCAGACCTTCGATTCGGCGGGCGATCCGTCTGTCGGCAAGCCGCGCGTGGCGCTGCTGCGGCAATGGTTGGCTGAGAACAAGCTCGATGGTTTCATTGTTCCCCGCGCGGACGAGCACCAGGGCGAGTATGTCGCCGACCGCTCGGCGCGGCTGAAATGGCTGACCGGCTTCAGCGGCTCGGCCGGTGTCGCCATCGTCCTTAGCGACCGCGCCTTCGTCTTCGTCGACGGGCGCTACACGCTGCAGGTGCGCAGCGAAGTCGATCTCGACATCTTCGCCATCGAGAGCCTCATCGACAACCCGCCTGCCGCCTGGATCAAGGACAATCTCGGCAAGGGTGCACGCTTGGGCTTCGACCCATGGCTGCACACGCTGAGCGAGGTCAAGGCGCTGAGGGCCTCGGCCGAGCAGTCCGGCGCGACGCTGGTGCCGCTCGACAAGAACCCGATCGACATCATCTGGAAGGATCAGCCCGAGCCGCCTGTAGCGCCCGTCGAAGTTCATCCGATCGGCTTCGCCGGCGAACTGGCCAAGGACAAGCTGGCGCGGCTGGGGGCGGCGATCGACAAGGACGGCGCGACGCATGCCGTGCTCACCGACCCGTCGTCGATAGCCTGGGTCTTCAACATCCGCGGCGGCGACGTGCCGCACACGCCGCTGGCGCTTGGTTTCGCGATCCTTGCCGCCGACGGCAAGCACCAGCTCTTCATGGACCAGCGCAAATTCCCGCGCATGGTTGCCGCCTATCTCACCCAGCTTGCCGATCCGCACGAGCCAGGCGAGTTCGAGGCGGCCGTTGTCGCGCTGGCCAAGGGCGGCGCCAGGATTGCGCTCGACCCCGTTTTGGCGGCTGAGAAGCTGAGGATTTTGGTCGAGGGCAACGGCGGTACGGTGGTCTCCGCGCCCGATCCAGCCCGCATTCCGCGCGCCACCAAGAACCAGGCCGAGATCAACGGCAGCCGCGCCGCGCACCGTCGCGACGGCGCGGCGGTGGCCAAGCTGCTTTGCTGGCTCGACCGGCAAAAGCCGGGCTCGCTCGACGAGATCGCCGTGGTCACCAGGCTCGAGGAGGTGCGCCGGCAGACCGGCGAGGAGACCCAGATGCCGCTGCGCGACGTCTCCTTCGACACTATTTCCGGCGCCGGCCCTAACGGCGCCATCATGCACTACCGTGTTTCCCGCGCCACTAGCCGCAAGCTTGCCGATGGCGAGTTGTTCCTGCTCGATTCCGGCGGCCAGTATCAGGACGGCACTACCGACATCACCCGCACCGTACCGATCGGTGAGCCGACGCAGGAGATGCGCGAGCGCTTCACCCTGGTGCTGAAGGGCATGATCGGCATTTCCATGCTGCGCTTTCCGGCCGGCACGCGCGGCTCGGAAATCGACGCCGTGGCGCGCCTGGCGCTATGGAGGCATGGTTGCGACTTCGCCCACGGCACCGGCCATGGCGTCGGCTCCTACCTTGCAGTCCATGAAGGCCCGCAGCGCATCGCCCGCACCGGCACCGAGAAGCTGCTCGCCGGCATGATGCTGTCCAACGAGCCCGGCTACTACAAGGAAGGCGCCTACGGCATCCGCATCGAGAACCTTGTGCTGGTCACGGCCTCCGAGCAGGTAGAAGGCGGCGACATCGCCATGCATGGCTTCGAGACGCTGACGCTGGCGCCGATCGACAAGCGCCTAGTTCGCACCGATCTGCTGACACGCGACGAACTGCATTGGCTCGACACCTATCACGCGCGGGTGCTGGCCGAGATCGGCCCTATGCTGGACGGCGAGACGCTGGCCTGGCTGGAGAAGGCGACCGCGCCGCTGCCACACGACGCCAAGATCTGAATCCAACAACTTGGAAGGTCAGCGCTGCCCCTCATCCGCCTGCCGGCACCTTTGTAACTTGTCC
>NZ_RZOI01000442.1:0-5175 GCF_004022645.1 Mesorhizobium sp. M4A.F.Ca.ET.020.02.1.1
TCGGTGACGGTCTCATAGGCGATTGCCGTGACGCCTGAGGCCAGCAGGCCCTTGGTCTGTTCCGGATCCGGAGCGAGGTGGAGATAGGTATAGAGGATCTGGCCGTCGCGCAGCTGAACCCACTCGTTGGGCTGCGGTTCCTTGACCTTGACGATCATGTCGGACTTGGCGAACACGTCGGCGGCCGTCTTGGCGATGGTCGCGCCGGCGGCACGATAGGCGTTGTCGTCGGCGCCGATGCCGGCGCCCGCGCCGGTCTCGACCAGCACTTCATGGCCATGCGCGACATATTCGCGGACCGAGCCCGGCGTCAGGCCGACGCGATATTCGTGGTTCTTGATTTCCTTGGGGCAACCGACGCGCATTTTCTGTCTCCTGATCCGGCCCTTTGCGGGCGCGTTCCCTGTATTTGTGGAGTGAACCATGAATCGGCTCGCAGGTGTTTGCGAATGCGCTTGCCTGAACCGGCATGCTTCGATAATTGTTGCGCAAAATATCAATATTTTCGCAGGAAACACGAAAAATGCCGCTCGACAGGATTGATATCGCCATTCTGGAGGCTTTGCAGAAAGATGGCCGGATACCCAACGCGGCACTTGCCGAGAAGGTCGGCCTGTCGCAATCGGCTTGCTCGCGCAGGCTCGACAATCTGGAGAAGTCGGGCACCATCCGCGGCTATCACGCGCGGCTCTCCAACGCCGCGCTCGGCCACCAGATGACGGCGATCGTGCATATATCGCTGTCGGGGCAGTTCGAGAAGACGCTGTCGGATTTCGAGGCGGCGATCAAGCGCTGCCCGAACGTGCTGTCCTGCCATCTGATGTCTGGCGAATACGATTACATCCTGCGCATCGCCGCGAAGGATCTGGTCGACTACGAACGCATTCACAAGGAATGGTTGTCGGCCATGCCGCATGTGACGAAGATCAATTCGTCCTTCGCGCTGCGCGAGATCGTCGACCGGACGGCCGTCGGCTTGCGGCCGGAGATGGCCTAGCTGCCGCTAAGCGCCAGCGGCCTCCGTCACCACCTTGCTCATCGGAATGTCGTGCGGCTGCGGATAGATGGTCGGGATGCGTTGCAATTCGTAGCCGACGCCGATTACCAGCGGCCTGAACGGCATCGCCGCCAGCGTGCGATCGAAGAAGCCGCCGCCGTAACCAAGTCGATACTTGCCTGGGTCGATGCCGACGATCGGCGAGATGACGATGTCTGGCAGCACCGGATCGCCTTCCGCCGGAATCGGGATGTTCCAGACTCCCTTTTCCAGCCGGTCGCCCGGCCTATAGGCGCGGAACACCAGCGGCTGCCCTTTCTCGATCACGACCGGCAGTGCGGTCCGCCCGCCGCGTTCGTTGATCGACGCCATCCAGGGCCGCAGATCCGGCTCGCCGCGAAAAGGCCAGTAGAGGCTGACCATGCGGCCGCCAATATCGCCGACCAGAGCGTCGAGGCCTACGGCGATGCGCGTCGACATCGCCGCGCGGGCATCGGCGGAGACTGCAAGCCGCGCCGCGATCAGCCTCTCGCGCTCGGCCTTGCGCCAGCGTCTGACATCGCTCCAGTCGGTGAGCGGCACCCTGAATTCCGGGTCGAGTTCATGCATGAAACAGGGCGGGGAGGCGTATTGGGCCGGGCCTTGCTCGTCGCGATCGTCAGCCATGCTGCGCTCCTGTCGTTCCAGCCATGAGGCTATACCTCGTGCCAACCGGTCGACATGTGCATTCACGACATCCGGCGGCGAGTCCCGGGCAATTGGACGGTCTTCCCGCTATTGTTGCAATGCACAATAATACCTAGATTGGGTCGGGTGGATTTTGCTTGGCGAGGTAAGTGAATGAACGAAGCCAGCCATCATGTCGTGGTCGTCGGCGCCGGGTTCGGTGGCCTGGAATTGACCCATGCGCTGGCCGGCGCGCCGGTGCGCATCACCATGATCGACAAGCGCAACCATCATTTGTTCCAGCCGCTGCTCTACCAGGTGGCGACCACCTCGCTGGCGACCTCCGAGGTTGCCTGGCCGATCCGTCATCTGCTGCGCAAGCGCAAGAACGTGACGACGCTTCTGGGCAACGTCACCGGCGTCGACCGCGCCGGCAGGCGCGTGCTGCTCGAGGACGGCGGCTCGGTTGCCTTCGACACGCTGGTGCTCGCCACCGGTGCGCGCCACGCCTATTTCGGCCATGACGAATGGGAGCCGTTCGCACCCGGGCTGAAGACGCTTGAGGATGCCACCACGATCCGCCGTCGCATCCTGCTCGCCTTTGAGCAGGCGGAGCGCGAAACCGATGTGGCGAGGCGCCAGGCGCTGCTGACGCTGGCCATCGTCGGTGGCGGGCCGACCGGCGTCGAACTTGCCGGCACCATCGCGGAACTCGCGCATGACACGCTGCGCGACGAATTCCGCAACATCGACACCAGGCAGACGCGCGTGGTGCTGATCGAGGCCGGCGATCGCATCCTCGCCAACTTCGCGCCGGCGCTCTCCGCCTATGCCCAGACGGCGCTGGAGCGGCTTGGCGTCACGGTCGAGCTCGGACGAGCGGTCACTGAGCTGGATGCGGACAGCGTTATCTTTGGCGATAAGCGCCTGCCGGCAAAGACAATCCTATGGGCCGCCGGCGTTGCCGCATCGCCGGCGGCGGAATGGCTGGGGGCGAACGCCGACCGTGCGGGCAGGGTGCTGGTCGAGCCCGATCTCACCGTGCCGGGCAGCCCGGAAATCTTCGTCATCGGCGACACCGCGCATGTGTTGCGCCCGGACGGGACACCGGTGCCGGGCGTGGCACCGTCCGCCAAGCAGGAGGGGCGTCACGTCGCCGCGACGATCAAGGCGCGGCTCGCCGGCATGTTGATAGCGGAAGGGACGCGAAGTCGTATCGCCGGCGACCTGGCGACCATCGGCAAGCGCGCGGCCGCGATCGACTTCGGCTGGATCAAGCTCACCGGTTGGCTTGCCTGGTGGCTCTGGGGCGTGGCGCACATCTATTTCCTGATCGGTTTCCGCAACCGGCTCGCGGTCTCGCTTAGCTGGCTATGGATCTACTTCACCGGCCAGCGCAGCGCGCGGCTGATCACCCAGGGCGACGACGACAAGGGCTGACGTCGCGCCGGCATCCGTTTCATCGACACGTCACCTTGTCGTGATCGACAGGCCTTTCAATGGACATGGACTTAGACCTCCTTCACCGGCAAGCTCCGCGCTCGCTGGCAGGGGTGTCGCGTTGTCGAAGAGGAGAAAACAATGTCACGACTGCCCGTCTCCCGTCGCGAATTCCTGGCCGGCGCCGCCGCCACCGGGGCGCTGATCATGCTGCATCCCTTCTCCGCCCGGGCCGCGGCCAATCAGGCGCATCTGAGGATCATGGAGACGACCGACATCCACGTGAACGTGCTGCCCTATGACTACTACGCCGACAAGGCGAACGACACGATGGGCCTGTCACGCACCGCCTCGCTGATCGACGCGGTTCGCAAGGAAGCCACCAATGCGATGCTGATCGACAATGGCGACCTTCTGCAGGGCAACCCGATGGGCGACTACGTCGCCTACGAGAAGGGCCTGAAGGATGGCGACCTGCATCCGATCATGAAGGGCATGAACCTGCTCGGCTACGAATGCTCGACGCTCGGCAATCACGAATTCAACTACGGCCTGTCGTTCCTGGACAAGGTGCTGGCCGGCGCCAATTTTCCCTTCGTCTGCGCCAACCTGATCCGCGGCACGACGCTTGCCGCCAACCCGCGCGACGACAGGCTCTACCTCAAGCCCTATGTCATCCTCGACAGGAAGATCAAGGACGGGTCGGGCGCCGAGCAGCCGATCAGGATCGGCATCATCGGCTTCGTCCCGCCGCAGATCATGGTCTGGGACCTGAAGAACCTCGAAGGCAATGTGAAAACGCGCGACATCGTCGAGGCGGCCAAGGCCTGGGTGCCCGAGATCAGGGAGGCGGGGGCCGACATCGTGATTGCGCTCTCCCATTCCGGCATCGACATCAAGCAGGGCGAGATGATGGAGAATGCCTCCTTCTTCGTCGCCGGCGTCGACGGCATCGACGCCGTCTTCACCGGCCACCAGCATCTCGTCTTTCCCGGCAAGAAGGATTTCCAGGCGCTGGACGGTGTCGATACCGGCAAGGGCACGCTGCAGGGCAAGCCGGCGGTGATGGGCGGCTTCTGGGGCTCGCATATGGGCCTTATCGATCTGCTTCTGGAGCGCGACGGCTCGAAGTGGAGGGTGGTTTCCGCGACGTCCGAGGCGCGGCCGATCTATGAGCGGGTCGACAGCAAGAACAAGGCGACGGTTGGCGACGACCGGCGCATCATCGCCGCGCTCGAACAGGACCATGAGGCGACGCTCGCCTATGTGCGCCGCCCCGTCGGCAAGACCTCGGCGCCGTTCTATTCCTATTTCGCCCTCGTCGCCGACGATCCGTCGGTGCAGATCGTCAACCAAGCGCAGAGCTGGTATCTCAAGGACATACTGAAGAGCACGCAATGGAAGGACGTGCCGCTGCTCTCGGCGGCGGCGCCCTTCAAGGCCGGCGGACGCAGCGGCGCCGACTACTACACCGACGTGCCGGTGGGCGACATCGCCATCAAGAACGTCGCCGACCTCTATCTCTATCCCAACACCGTGCGGGCCGTCGAAATCACCGGCGCGCAGGTCAAGGAATGGCTGGAGATGTCGGTCGGCATCTTCAACCGGATCGAACCGGGCAGGGCCGACCAGCCACTCATCAACACCGACTTCCCATCCTACAATTTCGACGTGATCGACGGCGTCGCCTACAGGATAGACCTGTCGCAGCCGCCGAAATACGATGCCAAGGGCGGGCTGGCGAATGCCGGATCCAGCCGCATCGTCGACCTGATGTTCGACGGCAAACCGATTGATCCTGCACAGAAATTCGTCGTTGCAACCAACAACTACCGCGCCGGCGGCGGCGGCAATTTCCCGGACATAAACGCTTCGAAGATCATCTATGAGGCGCCGGACACCAACCGCGACGTGATCGTGCGCTATGTCATCAGCGAGGGCACGATCAATCCGTCGGCCGACGGCAACTGGTCGTTCGCGCCGCTGCCTGGAACCAGCGTGGTGTTCGAGACTGGGCTCAGGGCAAAGGATTTCATCGCAGAGGTGAAGTCGCTGAAGATCGAGCCGGCGGG
>NZ_RZOI01000443.1:0-5173 GCF_004022645.1 Mesorhizobium sp. M4A.F.Ca.ET.020.02.1.1
GTCGTCGGCAGTGGCCCTGGTCGTTGTTGCGTCGGTCTGCTGCTTGGTCTTCTTCTTGTCGGCGGCGTTTGTCTTGTTCTTTTTAGCCGTATCCTTGTCGTCCGCCATCTTGCCCGTGGCGTCGGCGCGCTGCCTGGCGGTCGGGGTCCGGCGCGGCTTGGGCGGAGCTGGGTTGTCGGCGAACGGATCGTCGGTGGCGGCAGGCTGCTCGAAGATGCTTTCGTCGGGGGCTGCCGCATCAGTATCGTCCGGCACCGCGCCGGAACTTGCCGGCGAATAGGCGTCGGCCGGGGCGTCGGCGGTCGCAGTCTGCGGCGTGTTCTGATCCTGGGCGCGAGCCCTGCTCATCTGCCTGACCTTGCGCTGCTGGTCCGACAGGATCGCTGATTCCGAAACCTCGCCGCGCAGTTCGGTTTCCTGGGCCTGGAGCGGCATCGGCCGCAGCAAGGCAAGAACGCTCGCCGCCAGCAGCAGCGTGCTGACGGCCTTGCCCGTTCGACCTCTTTTCGTTTCAGGCTGGGCCTCAGTCATCGTCACCACTGCTAGCGCGGCGCAGGCGCGCCATACTTACCGAACCGTAAATGGGGATGGTTAACGGAGGGTTGAGGCGGGCGGTTCTCTCACGCATTCGGTGTCCCGGATTTCGGGGCTGGCGCCATTGGATATTGGGCCACGGGCAAAGACCTGGATCGAACCTAGAGCGCGGCGCGTGGAAACGGATGCAGGCGACGGGCTTCAGGCTTTTTTGCTTTCTGCATGTTTCCCAAAACCGCCGCGCACTTTTGGGCGACCTGCATCAGGTGCCATTTCTGTTGGACAGGCGGGCGGCAAAGCGCTAAGCGCATCAGCCATGCATGCGGGGTCCCCAGAAAAGAAGCGCCCGGACAGGCAGGCTTCGATCGATTCGGCGCTGAGAACCGTGGCGACCGAGCAGGCTGGCATGGCTGCTTTTGCCGCCGCGCTCGAGAACGGGCTGGCCGCGCCATTCGCGCGCGCCGTCGAGCTGATTTCGGGCATCGAGGGCCGCGTCATCGTCACCGGCGTCGGCAAAAGCGGCCATATCGGCTCCAAGATCGCCGCCACGCTCGCCTCGACCGGCACGCCCGCCTTCTTCGTCCATCCGGCGGAAGCCAATCATGGCGATCTCGGCATGATCGCCAAGGATGATGCCATCATCGCCATGTCGTGGTCGGGCGAGAGCAAGGAATTGATGGGCATCGTCGCCTATGCAAAGCGATTTGCGATCCCGCTTATCGCCATCACGTCCGGCGAGACCTCGGCGCTGGCGCGCGCAGCCGACGTGGTGCTGCTTTTGCCGCCCGCGCCGGAGGCCTGTCCGCACGGGCTTGCGCCGACGACATCGGCGCTGCTGCAACTGGTGACGGGCGATGCGCTGGCCATTGCGCTGCTCGAGGCGCGGGGCTTCACACCAGACCATTTCCGCACCTTCCACCCGGGCGGACAGCTCGGCGCCAATCTTACGCAGCTGCGCGAGATCATGCATGTCGGCGAGCGTCTGCCGCTGGTGCCGTCGGGCACCGGCATGAGCGAGGCGATCGTCGAACTCTCGCGCAAGGGCTTCGGCTGCGTGGCGATCACCGGCACCGATGGTGCGCTGATCGGCATCATCACCGACGGCGATATCCGCCGTCATATCGCCAACGACCTTCTGGCAATGAGCGTCGATCAGGTGATGACCAGGAAACCGAAGACGGCGACGCCGGACACGCTGGTGGCGACTGCCCTGCAGACAATCAACGCCTCCGCTATCACAAGCCTGATGGTGGTGGAGGGCGGACGCCCCGTCGGGCTCGTCCACCTGCATGATCTGCTGCGTATCGGCGCGGCTTAGGGGTATGTCGATATACAGGCGATGCCGGCCTGCGACGCGGACGTCCTGCGCTTCCGGTGCTCACGTGCTTTCGAGTACGCTCCGCTCCGGTTCTCCGAAGTCGGCGTTCCCGACTCGGCCTGACCTGAATCTCAACACGCCCTGATCA
Organism: Mesorhizobium sp. M4A.F.Ca.ET.020.02.1.1; assembly: GCF_004022645.1. Classification (NCBI taxonomy): domain Bacteria; kingdom Pseudomonadati; phylum Pseudomonadota; class Alphaproteobacteria; order Hyphomicrobiales; family Phyllobacteriaceae; genus Mesorhizobium; species Mesorhizobium sp. M4A.F.Ca.ET.020.02.1.1. Next base: position 2,001 of record NZ_RZOI01000443.1, read on the forward strand.
GGGTCTCGCCTCAGATCGCCTCGACGGTCAGTTCCAGATCGGTATCGGCCGCGCCGGTGACGCGCACCTGCGTGCCGACCGGTAGATCCGGGCCGGAGACGCGCCACAGGGTGTCGCCCAGCCGGATGCGGCCGCGGCCGTTCTTGATCGGCTCGGCCAGCGTCGCGGTGCGGCCGACCATCTGCGCGCCGCGGCGGTTGAGCAGCGGCTGATCGGCGTCGTCATGACGACCGCCGACCAGTTTCTTGCCGACGAAGGCCGAGATCAGCGACAGGACCAGGAAGACCAGAACCTGGAGCTGCCAGGTCCAGAAGGCGGCGTCCCAGATGAGCAGCGACACCGCGCCGACGATCAGGGCGGCGATGCCGATCCACAGCATGAAGACGCCGGGCGCGACGACTTCCATCACCAGCAGCACGAAGCCCAGGACCATCCAGTTCCAAGGGCCGAGTTCGGAAATGATGCGATCAATCATGTGCGCTCTCCCAGAGCGGAAACATCAAATCGTGGAGACCATCAATTGTCGCCGGAGCGCACTACCGGCGGCCGCGAGCCTCGCTGCGTACCGGACGGGCCGTCTGCCTTGAAGACTTCCCTGGCGATCTCGCCGATGCCGCCCAGCGTGCCGATCAGCGACGACGCCTCCAGCGGCATCAGCACGATCTTGCTGTTCGAGGCCGAACCGATCCTGGTCAAGGCCTCAGTGTATTTCTGGGCGACAAAGTAGTTGAGCGCCTGCACGTCGCCCTTGGAGATGGCTTCGGACACGACCTGGGTCGCCTTGGCTTCGGCCTCGGCCGAACGCTCGCGCGCCTCGGCATCGCGGAAGGCTGCTTCCTTGCGGCCCTCCGCCTCGAGGATCTGCGACTGCTTGAGGCCCTCGGCGGCCAGGATCTGGGCGCGCTTGTCGCGCTCGGCCATCATCTGGCGGCCCATCGATTCAACCAGGTTGGCCGGCGGGTTGATGTCCTTGATCTCGACACGGGTGATCTTGATGCCCCAGGGATGCGCCGCCTCGTCGACGACGCGCAGCAGGCGCTCGTTGATGGCGTCGCGGTTGGACAGCAATTCGTCGAGGTCCATCGAGCCCATGACGGTGCGGATGTTGGTCATCGTCAGGTTGAGGATGGCGTTCTGCAGCCCGGCGACCTGATAGGCCGCCTGCGGGGCGTTGAGGACCTGGTAGAAGGCGACGCCGTCGACGCCGACGATGGCGTTGTCGCGGGTGATGATCTCCTGCGTGGGGACATCAAGCACCTGCTCCATCATGTTCATCTTGGCGCCGATGCGCTCGAAGATGGGGTTGATGATGTTGAGACCCGGCGTCAGTGTCTTGGTGTAACGGCCGAAACGCTCCACCGTGTAGTTGTAACCCTGCGGCACCGTCCTGATGCCTTTGAAAAGAAGGATGATGACCAGGAAGACAAGAACAATGATGGCAATATCGAAACCGCTGAAGCCCATTTCGTTTCTCCCTCAATAGGCGCCGACTTCACGAAATCACTTAAGTGTGTTTCCGCAGCGTTACAATCAGGTGATCACGAATATTGAATAGCGGAGGCTTTTGCGCACCGGTTTCAAGCTGTGGCGGCGAAGCGGGTCACACCCAGCCGGACAGCTCGCGCCGCACCAGCGCCTCGATCACGGCCATGCCCTCGTCGCTGTCGTTGAGGCAGGGGATGTGGGCGAAGTTCCCGCCGCCGGCATGGTGGAAGGTTTCGGCTGCCTCGCGGCCGATCTCGTCCAGCGTCTCGATACAGTCGACAGAAAAGCCGGGATTGACGATGGCGATCGACTTGACGCCCTCCTTGGCGAGCTTCTCGACCGTCACATCGGTGTAGGGCTGCAGCCATTCCTGCGCGCCGAAGCGCGACTGGAAGGTGGTGATCAGCTTCTTCTCGTCCCAGCTAAGCTTCTCGCGCAGCAGCCTCGTCGTCTCCAGGCAATGGGCCTGATAGGGATCGCCCTTGTCGGAATAGGGTTTCGGGATGCCGTGATAAGAGGCGATGACCACTTCCGGCTCGAAGTCGAGGCTCGCCAGATGCCGTTCGATCGAGCAGGCAAGGGCCTCGATGTAGACGGGCTCGTCATAGTAGGGCGGCACGCTGCGGATCGCCGGCGCGCGCCTGATCTTCATCAGCGCGCGGAACAGCTGATCGTTGGCGGTCGCGGTGGTTGTCGCCGAATATTGCGGGTAGAGCGGAAAGGAAAGGATGCGGTCGCAGCCCTGCTCGACCAGTCCTCGGGCGACGCTCGCGGTCGAGGGGTTGCCGTAGCGCATCGCCCAGTCGACCATGACATCCGGCAGGTCGCCAAGCGCCTTGGCGAGCTTCTCCGCCTGGGCGCGCGTAAAGGTGCGCAGCGGCGACTCGTTCTTCTCCCGGTTCCAGATCCTGGCGTAGTTGGCGCCCGATTTCTTCGGCCGTGTCGTCAGCACCAACCCGTAGAGGATCGGATACCAGATCGCCTTATTGAGCTCGATGACGCGCGGGTCGGAGAGGAATTCCCTGAGGTAGCGCCACATCGGCCTGAACTCGGTGCCGTCGGGCGTGCCGAGATTGATCAGCATGACGCCGACCTTGCCGGCCTTGACCCGCACGGAACCCGCCGGCAGCGGGCCGGCCGTCTTCGCGGCTTTGGGGGCGAGTGGGCTGGACAGCGTCATCAGGATCTCCGGGAACCGCGAAACCGGCGGTGGCGCGGCGAAACTAACGATGCGGCGGCGGTTTTCAATGCTGCGTCTGGCCGCACCTCGCGGCGCCCTGGCCCGAAAGCAGAAGCCCGCCCGTTGCCCGGGTGGGCCTCCGACCTGCCGCGGCAGGAGCTATTTCGCCGCGGGCGGGATGGTGAGCGTCCCGCCGATCGGCAGCCGATGCGGCTCGTAATCCTTGTTGGCGCCCGAGATCAGCTTCCACTTGGTGGCGTCGCCATAGGCCTTCTTCGCCAAATCCCAGAAGGTGTCGCCGGCGACGATGACATGGCTGGCTTCTGCAGGCGTCGCCTCGGCCGGCTTTGCCGGCTCGGCAGCCGGGGCAGGGGCCGCTTCCGCGGGCTTGGCGGGTTCCGCCGCAGGCGCGGCAGGGGCCGTTTCCGCCGGAACCGTCGGCGGTGTCGTGGCGATGTCGCCCGAATTGGCAGGCAAGGCGGGCATCTCGGCGGGGGCCGCCCCCGCC
>NZ_RZOI01000444.1:0-5159 GCF_004022645.1 Mesorhizobium sp. M4A.F.Ca.ET.020.02.1.1
CCGCTGCCGGCGCCGGGTGCTTCGGCCGAGGCCAAGCCTGCGGAAGGCGCCGCGCCGGCCGAGGGCGCCGCGCCCGCCAAGCCGGCGGCACCCGCTCAATAAACAATTTGTCATAAAGACATCCTCAGAAAAGCCGGGTTCGTCCCGGCTTTTCTGTTAGGAAAACAGCATGTGCGGCGACAAAGCCTGCGCATTGCGGTTTCCACGGTCGTCAAATGATCTAGATTGCCGGTGGGGATTGTTCGCAGAGGAGAACGCATGACGGTTGGCCGAACGCTTCTCAACTCCGTGCTGGTCGCGGCCGCCCTTGCCGGCAGCCTGCAGGCCGGCTTCGCGGATGAATGGCGCACCACCTCCTCGCTGATCGGCGACTCCAAATACGGCGACAACTTCCAGCACTACGACTATGTCAATGCGGACGCGCCGAAGGGCGGCACCTACAATTCCGTCGTTCTCGGCACCTTCGACAGCTTCAACCCCTACATCGTGCAGGGCTCGCCGGCCGCGGGGCTGGTCGGCTTCGGCGGAGGGCTGCTCTACGACACGCTGATGGAGCAGTCGACCGACGAGGGCAGCACCAGCCATCCGCTGATCGCCGACGCCTACAAATATCCGGTCGACTATTCCTCGGCGACGTATCGGCTGGACCCGAGGGCCAAATGGCACGACGGCCAGCCAATCACCACCGACGATGTGATCTGGTCGTTCCAGGTGCTGAAGGCCAACAGCCCGCAATACAGCCGCTATTTCGAGAACGTTACCGACGCCGTCGCCATCTCGGACCGCGAGGTCGAGTTCCATTTCAACCAGAAGGGCAATCGCGAGCTGCCGAAGATCATCGGCGACCTCGCCGTGCTGCCGAAGCACTGGTGGGAAGGCACCGACGCCAATGGCAAGAAGCGCGACGTCACCAGACCGACGCTGGAACCGCCGCTCGGCTCCGCTGCCTACAAGATCGCCAGCTTCAAGCCGGGTTCGGAGATCGTCTGGCAGCGCGTGCCTGACTACTGGGCCGCCAAGCTGCCGGTGAAGATAGGGCGTGAGAATTTCGACACGCAGCGCTTCACCTATATCCTTGATGACAATGCGGCATGGCAGGCTTTCACCAAAGGCGGACTCGACGACATCAAGCCGGAAAACAGCTCGAAGCGCTGGAAGACGTTCTATGATTTCCCAGCGATCCAGACCGGCGACGTCATCAAACAGGAATTCAAGACCACCTCTCCCGAGCCGATGCAGGCCTTCATGCTGAACCAGCGGCGTCCCCTATTTGGGGATCGCCTGGTGCGCGAGGGACTGACCTATCCGTTCGATTTCGAGACGATGAACCGCACGCTTTTCTATGGTTTCAACACCCGCACGCAAAGCTATTTCCAGGGCACGGAACTGGCATCCAGCGGCCTGCCGCAGGGCAAAGAGCTGGAAATCCTGGAAAAGTACCGCGACAAGCTGCCACCCGAGCTGTTCACCGAGGAATTCAAGCTGCCGGTCTACGATACCCCTCAGGCCGAGCGGAAATATCTGAAGCAGGCGGTCGAGCTGTTCGCCAAGGCCGGCTGGGTCATCAAGGGCGGCAAGATGGTGAACGCCAAGACCGGCGCGCCGTTCAAGTTCGAGATTTTGGGCTGGAACGACACCGACCAGGTGATCGCCAGTCCCTGGATCGCCAATCTGCGCAAGATCGGAGTGGATGCGACGCTGCGCATCATCGACCAGACCCAATATGTCAACCGCGTCAACAATTTCGATTATGACGTCATCATAGGTCAGCTCGGGCAGTCGGAATCGCCCGGCAACGAGCAACGCGACTTCTGGAGCTCGAAGGCCGCCGATAAGCCGGGGTCGCGCAACTATGCCGGCATCAAGGATCCGGTCGTCGACGCGCTCGTCGACCGCATCATCTTTGCCACCGACCGCGACGACCTCGTCGCTGCCACCCACGCGCTCGACCGGGTGCTGCTGTGGAACTTCTATGTGGTGCCGCAATACTACCGCGCCGTGTTGTGGCTCGCCTACTGGAACAAGTTCGGCATCCCGCAAAAGCAGCCGACCTACAGCGGCGCCGACCAGAGTTCCTGGTGGATCGACCCCGAGAAGGAAAAGGCGCTGGCCGCCAAATACAAGGGTAGCAATTGATGGCCTCGCGCCGCGATTTCCTGGCACTCGGCGGTGCCGCCGCGGCCGCAGCCCTGTTGCCGGGGCGAGCTTTCGCCACCACGGCGACCGGCGTGAAACTGCACGGCCTATCGGCCTTCGGCGACCTCAAATACAAGCCTGATTTCACCCATTTCGACTACGTCAATCCGGATGCGCCCAAGGGCGGCCAGATGAATTTCGCGCCGCCGAACGCCACCTTGAATCAGAGTTTCCTGACCTTCAACACGTTGAATTCACTGGTGCTGAAAGGCGATTCGCCTCCCCGCACCGAGCTCTGTTTCGATTCACTGATGACAAGCGCTCTCGATGAGCCGGATGCCGTCTACGGCTTGCTTGCCGAGTCCGTGACCTTGTCGCAGGACCGCAACGGCTTCCGTTTCGACCTGCGACGGCAAGCGCGCTTTCACGACGGTTCGCCCGTGACCGCCGCGGACATCGCCTTCGCATTGACGCTGTACAAGGATCGGGGCCATCCGAACCTGTCCAAGGCGCTGCGATACATGACGGAAGCGGTCGCGGTCGATCCCGTCAGGCTCGACGTCACCTTCAATGGCGAACAGTCCGCGCAGAACATCCTTTCGGTCGTCGCAATGCCGATCGTGTCCAAGGCCTTTTACACGGCCAACGATTTCGATGCCTCGACGATGACACCGCCGCTGAGCTCCGGACCGTACAAGTTGGGGCGCGTGGTGGCCGGACAGACCGTCGAGTATGATCGCGTCGCCGACTATTGGGGCCGCGATCTTGCCGTGAACCGTGGTCTCAACAATTTCGACCGCATCCGTATCGACTTCTATCTTGATCGCCAGGCGGCGTTCGAGGCCTTCAAGAAAGGCGACACACATTTTCGCGAGGAATTCACCTCGCGGGTATGGGCGACCGGTTACGACTTTCCGGCGTTGAAGGACGGCAAGGTCGTCAAACGCGAGTTTCCCGGCGAGAAATCGCCATCCATGCAGTCCGTGGCGCTAAACCAGCGCCGGCCGCAGTTCCGCGATGCGCGCGTGAGACGGGCAATCGCCAACTGCTTCGATTTCGAATGGATCAGGCGGGCTCTGTTCTTCGGTTCCTACGAACGCTCGCAATCGAATTTCGAGCGGTCGGACTACAAGGCCGAAGGCTTGCCCTCGCCTCAGGAACTGGCCTTGCTGGAGCCGTTTCGGGCCGAGTTGCCGCCGGAGACTTTCGGCGAACCGGTGATGCAGCCCGTCTCCGACGGTTCGGGTCACGACCGCAAGCTGCTGGGCGCGGCCTCGAAACTGCTTGCCGAGGCCGGTTGGAAGCGAGCGGGCAACTTCGTCGTCAACGAGAAGGGCGAGCGACTGCAGGTGGAAATGCTGGCCGAGGATGACGGCATCGTTCGCATTTTCACGCCATGGGCCGAGAACATGAAGGCCATAGGGATCGACGTTTCGATCCGGCAGGTCGATTCGACGCAGTATGAACGGCGGCAAAGCGATTTCGACTTCGATTTCAACATGCTCGCATGGTCGATCGGGGCGACGCCGACTGCCGACGGCCTCGAGATACTCTACGACTCGCGCATGGCGAAAACGCCGGGACAGCGCAACTATCCCGGCACCGAAAGCCGGGCCATCGACGCGCTGATCGTGGCGGCCGGCAAAGCCAACAGTCGATCGGAACTGGTTACGGCGCTCAGAGCGCTCGACCGGGTCTTGCGCGCGCGGCTAGACTGGATTCCAACATATTATCTCGCGAATCACCGCGTCGCCTATTGGGACATGTTCGGCTTTCTCGAGCAGAAACCCGATTTCGGCTTTCCGGTCGAGACGCTGTGGTGGATCGACAAGGGCAAGGCGGCAAAGATTGGCAAAGCCTGACATCTCCGTTCGCACAGGACGGGCGGCCTGATGGGCGCTTACATACTGCGCCGCATCCTTCTGATGATCCCGACCCTGTTCGGCATCATGGCGATCTCTTTCGCCGTTATCCAGTTTGCGCCCGGTGGGCCGGTGGAGCAGGTGATCGCCAGGCTCACCAACCAGGGCGGCACCGATCGCCTTGGCGGCGGTGGCGGCGATGCCGGTGGCGGCGGCAACTTCGATGTGGCCGGCGACGTCAGCTCGAAATACCGCGGCGCCCAGGGGCTCGATCCCGAATTCATCAAGAAATTGGAACAGCAGTTCGGCTTCGACAAGCCGCCGCTCGAACGCTTCGGCATGATGCTGTGGAACTATGCCCGCTTCGACTTCGGCGACAGCTATTTCCGCGACATCTCGGTGCTCAACCTCATCCTGGAAAAGATGCCGGTGTCGATCTCCATCGGCCTGTGGATCACGCTTTTGTCCTACCTGATCTCGATCCCGCTCGGCATCCGCAAGGCGGTCCAGGACGGCTCCACCTTCGACGTCTGGACCAGCGGCGTGGTGATCGTCGGGTATGCCATCCCCGGCTTCCTGTTCGGCATCCTGTTGATGGTGCTGTTTGCCGGCGGCTCGTTCTGGGACTGGTTCCCGCTGCGCGGCATCGTTTCGGACAATTGGGACCAGTTGTCCTGGCCGGACAAGATCGTCGACTATTTCTGGCACATGACCCTGCCGCTGACGGCGCTCGTGCTGTCGGCTTTCGCCACCACGACGCTGCTCACCAAGAACTCGTTCCTGGAAGAGATCCGCAAGCAGTATGTGGTGACGGCGCGCGCCAAGGGCCTGTCGGAGCGCAAGGTGCTCTACGGCCACGTCTTCCGCAACGCCATGCTGATTGTCATCGCCGGCTTTCCAGGCGCCTTCATCTCGGCCTTCTTCACCGGGTCGCTGTTGATCGAGAACATCTTCTCGCTCGACGGCCTCGGGCTGCTCGGCTTCAAGTCCGTCGTCGACCGCGACTATCCGGTGGTGTTCGCCAACCTCTACATTTTCTCGCTGCTCGGCCTGTTCATCAATCTTCTGTCCGACCTGATCTACACCTGGGTCGATCCGCGCATCGATTTCGAGCGGAGGGACGTCTGATGGCGGAAGCCGCTGCCGGAACGACGCCCCCCC
>NZ_RZOI01000445.1:0-5157 GCF_004022645.1 Mesorhizobium sp. M4A.F.Ca.ET.020.02.1.1
CCCGAGGACCGCAGGGGCCACGCGATCGTTCCGATGATGGATGTCGAGCGCAATTTCGGACTTGGCAACCACGGCCGCTTTGCCTCTCTCGGCGTGATCAAGGGCCCGGAACGCCGGCGCGCGGCCAAGCGCTATGTCGAGGAGCTGCACATCCGCCCCGCCGCGATCGGCACGGAGATGCGCAACCTTTCGGGCGGCAACCAGCAGAAGGTTGTCATCGCCCGCTGGCTGGCGACCGGCGCGCGTGTCTTCCTGTTCGATGAGCCGACGCGCGGCATAGATGTCGGCGCCAAGGCGGAAATCTATGCGTTGCTGCGTCGCCTGGCGGCCGATGGCGCGGCACTGCTCGTTGTATCTTCGGAGTTGCCGGAACTTCTGCTCATCTGCCATCGCATCGGCATCGTGAGCGGAGGGCGCGTGCGCAAGATCGTCGCCAACGACGCCGGACTGACCGAGGAGCGGCTGATCGCGCTCGCCGCCAGAGAGGACAATTCGTGACCGAACTCAGTTCCCTGCCCCGAACGGACGCTGGCGAGAAAAAATCCCCCACGAGACCGAGGCGCGCCGACGCGCTGCGCAAGGCCAGCGTGGCGATCGGCTGCGTCACGCTTTTCGCGGTGTTCTCGGTGCTGAACGCCACCTTCTACCAGCCGTCAAATCTCATCGACATCATGCTTCAGTCCTCGATCAACGCGGTGATCGCGGTTGGCATGACGCTCGTCATCATGACCAAGGGCATCGATCTGTCCGTGGGCTCGGTGGTCGGCCTGTCCAGCATGGTGGCGGCGGACATGCTCTCGCATGGGCTTCTTGCCGGCGTCGGCGCTGGACTTCTCGTCGGACTGCTGTGCGGGCTGCTGAACGGCCTGCTGATCGCCAGGCTGAAGCTGCCCGACTTCATCGTATCGCTCGGCACGCTCAGCATCTTCAGGGGCGCCGCGCTGATCTACACCGATGGCCAGCCGATCTATGGCCTGTCCAAGGAGTTTCGCGCCATCTTCGCCGGACGGCTGCTCGATATCCCGACCCCTGTGCTGCTCGCGCTGGCAGTTGCCGCGCTCGCTTTTCTGCTGGTCCGCTACACGGCGCTCGGCGAACAGATCATCGCCATCGGCGGCAACGAGGAGGCAGCGAGACTGTCGGGCGTCAACGTCGAGCGGGTGAAGGTAACGGTCTACACGATCTCCGGGGCCCTTTCGAGCCTTGCAGGCTTCGTGCTGATAGCGCGCATCGGAGCCGCCGAGCCGATCGGCGGCAGCGGCTTCGAATTGCAGGCGATCGGATCGGCGGTCATTGGCGGAGCGAGCCTTTTCGGTGGCGTCGGCAATCCGCTTGGGTCGCTTATCGGCGCGCTGACGCTGGGCGCCCTGCAGAACGGACTGACACTGATGAACGTGCCCTCCTTCTGGCAATACGTGGCGTCGGGGGCGGTCGTCATCCTCGCGGTGTTCGCCGACCAGTGGACAAGAAAGCGCGGATGACACCCATCGAAGAAAGCTGGGCGATCGTCGATACCCACCAGCATTTCCAGAGCCTGTCCGATGCCGCCTATCCGTGGCTCGACCCCGATCGGCCGGAGCCGCTGGAGGGCGACCTGACGCCGATCCGCCGCGACTACCTGCCGGCTGACTACCGCCGCGACATGGAAGGACTAGGCATCGTCAAGACGGTGCATGTCCAGAACGGCCGCAATCCGGCGGATCCGCTCGACGAGACGCGCTGGCTGAGCGCGCTGGCACGGCGGGAAGCCATGCCGGATGCGATCGTCGCCTATGTGGATCTCGCCGCTCCAGATATCGAACGCGTGCTGGAAGCCCATGCCGGCTTTCCGCGCGTGCGCGGCATCCGCCAGATCCTCAACTGGCACGACGACCCCCGCCTGCGCAGCGCGCCGAGCCCCGATTTGATGGAAAGCCCGCAATGGCGAGGAGGCTTTGCCCGCTTAGCGCCGCTTGGCCTGAGCTTCGATCTTCAGCTCTACTGGCCGCAGATGGACATGGCTCTGGCGCTGGCCCGCGCCTTTCCCGGCACATCGATCGTGCTTGAGCATTTCGGCATGGTGGCGGACCGCAGTCCCGAGGGTCTTTCGGCATGGCGGGCGGCTATCAGCCGCCTTGCACAGGCGCCGAATGTCAGCGTGAAACTCTGCGGCTTTGGCCTTGGCGCACCGGCGTGGACGATTGAGAATACAGTTCCGCTGCTCTGTCATGTACTTGACGCCTTTGGCACCGAGCGGACCATGGTGGGAACCAACATGCCAGTGGATTTGCTTTTCGCATCTCCAGCGAAAATCGTTTCGACGATCCATGCCATTGTTATGGGCTTATCCATGCATGAGCGCGCCGCACTGCTCCGCTCAAACGCGGAGAAGGTCTATCGAATCTGAGCACTTCCACATTGCCCTTTATGCGACTTTAGAAGTACAAACCATGAACGCTGTGGCCGCGTGGTTATTGAGTTCCAATCGCTATTTAGTCTGCTTGCATGTTCCGAAATGACCGCGTTGGGCCCGCAAGCTGACAGGCGGCTTTGCGGACCACTGGGTAGAAAGGAGTCATCCGCCACGACGTTGCGCACAGCCCGGAGGTGCAACTCCAACGCATGATGCGTATCTTATAGCGAGTTTAGGTCTATATGGAACTCAAACGCACCTCCGGTCTGCAGATCACCACGTCGTATTCAGCGCGTGCGCATTTTCGAGAAGTCGGCACCGACGACTAGCAGGTTCTCATGTTCCATCTTGGCCCCTCCGGCATCATCCTTATTGATACTGCTTGGCACCATGACTTCGAACCTGACCGACGTCACAAGGTCATCGCTCACACTCGACACCCACGCTCAACCGGAATCGTCAATATGCAGCAACATTTCTGCATCGACATCAGCTGATACGTCATCAGCAATAGTCATCGATCGAGTCGCCAAGGTCCTCTCCAGCTAGTTCGCAGAAGTGCTTCAGAGCGCCCTTGAGACTGAAGAAGGTGAATTCGCTTCGGTGATGGAAAAGGCCATCATGGATTGAAATGTGGGCCACTGCCCAATTCTTTATGGCGTCGCCGGCAAAATGAGTGAGTACGATCAGGTCATCGTCCTTGAGATTCCGGTCGACGACGAGGCTCGTGGAGAGCTGGTTGCGCGCGAAGATACTTCCGAAAGAGAGGCGCGATTCATAAAGAAGAAGGGCGTCGTCGGTGAATTCGTCCGGGCACGCCGGAAATTCGGTTGGAACCTTCCAGCGGACCTGGACCGCAAGAGGGGTCAGAGATGGGTAGAGTGTTTCTGCCTGGTTAAGCATTCTTCAATCCTCGCGGCGTGAGTGCCTCAATGATCAGCCTTGCCGAGAAACGACACTTGGTAAAGACTTGCGACCGCAAAGATCGGGTGGCCGTGTCACTAAATGCATATAGCCCTAGCGACTGCTATACCTGATTGAGTGTTGCGCGCCCGCCACGCTCGGACTGAGCGATTTGACGGCGATGCTTGCACCGTCAACAACGTGATTCGAGACAGCATGAGACATGGCTGCATGAGTGGCCCAAGGGTCACCGCCTAACCCGTAACATCCTGAAATCCGTTGCGGCCTGCTTGGTGGCGAAGCCGTACGTCCACCACCCTTGCCATCGACGTCCAGACGGATCCCCTGGATCGGCAGCTTTCAGGAAATGGCTTGGGCAATTCGAGCGGCTGGAATGAGGCGCAAAGCCGCCGTTCACCTCTCCTTCGAGTCAGCGCTCCGACCGGCCAAAATCGTCGAGGCCTCCAACAAGGTGAAATGGGTATTTCACACTGACGCGCAACCCGGGGTGATGAAGGTATGCCAAAACCCACCGAGCCTGATTGGCGATCCAGCGTTAGCCGTCTCAACCTGAAATCGCGGCAACGTTTGCCGACGACTGATCCAATGCCAACCGCTCCATTTCCGGGCGACTGTGTTCACGGGCGGCAAGAATCTGGGCTCTTGTCTGCTTGAGTTGCTCAAGACCGAGAACCAAGGCGCCCTGCAGCCGCTTGCGGTCGCCGAGAATATCCTGGTCAATCTGCGCGATATCGCGTGGATCGATCGCGCGTGAGGGATCGAAGACAAAGCGGGCTTCGACGGACCTTCGCCAATTTAACAACTTCTGCGCCGTTTTGGGTTCGAATCCGGACACGCTGTAGAGCTTGTTCCTCTCGACATCGAGCGCTGTTTCGACGCCATACGACTCCAGGACCTGTTTCTTTCCCGGTCCGATGCTCTCGATCTTTGCCGATGAGATTTCAAAGTTGTCCAGGAACCGGTGCAGTTGCGCCTGACGGCGGTTGCGCTCGAGCTCCGAGATCCTGGCTACCGTTTGGAAGGTAAGATGTCCCATTCGCGCCTGAGCCCGGCGAGCACCGTTTTTTGCCTGTCGAAGGCATCCGGCCCGGCTCTCTGCATCCACGTGGTTTGCGCGTTTTTCCACTGGGTGGCGGCCTCGCCGGCGATGCGCCGGTATTCCGCAGCCTCACTGTCCCTGTTCAAGAAACCTCTCAACCCCAGAAAAACCCCCAAGGCAATGCCCAGCACCCAGATCTGCGCCATCATCAAGCCAGCGACGCCGACTACTGCGGCCGCTACTCCTGCCCGGAAGTTGGTGCGGCGCGCGTGCCCCTTGAGCTTCAAGGCGTTGGGATCTGGTGTCACATTCTTCTCGGGGACGGTCGGCACCGGCCCGGGATGCGGGATGGCGTCCACCTGCGCTGGAATCCGGCGATATCGAAAAGCGTCGCCCCGCTGGCGGGAACAACGGTTGAGAACAGCGGGACGCCAGTGGCGCCTTCCATTTTGCACCAAGGGCACGGCGATGAGCCAAGTGACCAGTGGCTGGAATTGGCGGAGCACTGCTTGAGGTTCGCTTCAAGTTCGGCCAAGGCAGCCGCCCAGTCCCGGGCCACGGGCCTGCCAGCCGACGTTCCTTTTTGCGAGAAGGCATCCTCAAACATTTTTGCAAGTCGTGGGCCGACGGTGGAACGCGCCCCGAAACCCGAAGCTTCTTGCAGGCCGAGAAGGAACTGGACGGCAAGGGCTGGCTTCCCGCAGCGTTGCGGGCGACGGTCAAAGTAGAAAGCGAAAGTATGGCAATCGCCGCCGACTAAGCACGGTTCGCATTCAAGGTCAGGGCAGCGATGCCCCGACCT
>NZ_RZOI01000446.1:0-5139 GCF_004022645.1 Mesorhizobium sp. M4A.F.Ca.ET.020.02.1.1
AACTTGTGGCTGATGAACAGCACCGCCTTGCCTTCGCTCTTCAGGAATTCGATCAGCAGGAAAAGCTCCTCGATCTCCTTCATCGAGAGCGCGGCGGTCGGCTCGTCCATGATGACGATGCGCGCATCGATCGACATGGCGCGCGCCACGGCGACCAAGTGCTTGTTGGCGATGCCGAGGTCCCTCAGCCGCGCGTCGGCGTCGATATGGCCGGCGCGCATGGTCTCCAGCACCTCGCGTGCATTCTTGCGCATGGTGCGCCAGTCGATGGTGCCGAAGCGGGTGCGCGGCGCGTGGCCGAGAAAGATGTTTTCGGCGACCGAAAGGTCGTCGAACAGCACGGTTTCCTGATGGATGGCGGTGATGCCGTGGCCGAAGGCGGCATGCGCGCTGTGCAGCGTTGTGGCCTCGCCGTCGATGCCGATTTCGCCGGCGTCGGGCTGGTAGATGCCGGTCATGATCTTGACCAGCGTCGACTTGCCGGCGCCGTTCTCGCCGATCAGCGCCGTCACCTGGCCCGGATAGAGCGACAGGCTGACATTGTGAAGCGCGCGGACACCGGGGAAACTTTTCGAAATGCCGGAGAGCGTCAGGCGCGGGGCGGCAGGCTGGGCCGGGCCCGAAAGCGGCCGTTCCGTCTCCACTTTGTGCTGGGCTGTCGTATCCATATCCGTATCAGGCCCTGAGAGAAGGTCCGTTTGAAGATGCGGCGGGACAATTGTCCCGCCGCACGAGCTGGAAGTCGACCAGGATCAATAGATCTTGGAGAACTTCTCGATGTTGGTCTTGTCGAACTGGAAGGGCGGAGCCATCGCAGCCGAGTTGGTGTCGTCGAGCGTCACCTTGCCGACGCGGCCGATCGACAGCGTTGCGCCGGGCTTGGCCTCTTCCTTCTTCACTGCCAGGTCATGGGCGAGGTAGATGGCCGAGTAGCCGAGGTCGATCGGGTTCCACAGCGCGACCGCCTGGCTGGCGCCGTTGTCGATGAACTTCTTGAACTCGGACGGCAGCGCCAGACCGGTGACGTTGACCTTGCCGATCAGGTTCGCGTCGGTGACGACCTGGGCGGCGGCGACCACGCCGACGGTGGTCGGCGCGATGATTGCCTTGAGGTTCGGATAGGACTTCAGCAGGCCTTTGGCTTCGTCCGTGCTCTTGGCCGAGTCGTCATCGCCATAGACGGTGGCGACGAGCTTGATCTTCGGGAACTTCTCCGGCAGCACCTTCTTCGCCGCCTCGATCCAGGCATTCTGATTGGTCGCGGTCGACGATGCGGAGAGGATGGCGACGTCGCCGCCTTCCGGCAGGTAGTCGGCGGCGAGCTTGATGATGGTCTCGCCGATCAGGCCGGTGTCCGACGGGTTGAGGTGCAGTTGGCGGCCTTCCTTGGCAACGCCGGAGTCCCACGAGATCACGGTGATGCCGCGATCCATCGCCTTCTTCAGCACCGGCACCAGCGCGTCGGCGTCATTGGCCGAAACCGCGATCGCATTGACCTTCTGCGCGATCAGCGAGTTGATCACCTCGATCTGCGCCTCGGCGGTCGCCTTGGTCGGGCCGGTGTAGATCACCTCGACATCGCCCAGTTCCTTGGCCGCTTCCTCGGCGCCCTTGTTGGCGGCGTCGAAGAAGCCGTTGCCGAGTGATTTCACCACCAGCGCGATCTTGACGTTCTCTGCATAGGCGGCATTCACGAACATGGCGGCGGAAAAGGCCGCCGTGACCAGCAGTTTCTTCAAAAAGCTCATCGAATATCCTCCCTTGAGCGTTGCATTTCCATCGCCGCTGCGGGCCGCTCAGGCCTGCAGTGAAGATTCTTCCTTCTCGGTGGCCGCCTTGCGGGCGACGATCAGCGTTACCCCGGCGGTTTCGAGCATCTTGGCCTCGCGGTCCTCGATGCCGTCGTCGGTGATCACGGTGGCGATGCGCGTCAGCCCGCACAGGATCAGGCTGGAGCGCATGCGGAACTTCGAGGAATCGACCAGCACCACCAGTTCGTCGGCCTGGTCGATCAGCTTCTGCTCGGCCTGGATCAGCAGCGGGTCGCCTTCCATCAGCCCGAGCGGCCCCAGCCCCTGCGCGCCCATGAACATGCGTCGCGCGTAGAAATTGCGCGTCACGTCATTGTCGAAGGGCGACAGGATGATGTTCTGCTCGCGGTAGATCGTGCCCCCTGACAGCATCACCGTATTCTTCGAGTGCTTGAGCAGGTGTTCGGCGATTGGGAAGGAATTGGTGAAGATCGGCATGCGGCGGCCGGTCAGGAAATGCACCATCTGGAAAGTGGTGGTACCGCCATTGATGATGATCGGCTCGCCGTCCTTGCAGAGATCGACGGCTTCCCGCGCGATCGCCCGCTTCTGCGCGGCGTTCAGCGTCTCGTTGACCGAGAAGGGGCGGCCGGCAAGGCCGATGAACTGCGGCGGCGAGATCGCCTCGGCGCCGCCGCGCACCCGGCGCAGGCGCTTCTGCACATGCAGGGCCGCGATGTCGCGCCGGATCGTCGCCTCGGAGGAGTCTGTCAAGTCGACCATCTCCTGCACCGTCACCACAGGCTTTTCCTGGACGGCGGACAGAATGATCCTGTGGCGCTCTTTTTCGTGCATGGTTCCTCCCTGCCTGAGCATCTAGGCACTCAAAACGAGCAGTGTCAATCATTTCCGATCATATATTTTCATTGTGCAGTGCAATATGATCGATATTGATCGTTTGTGATTGACAAGAGGGCGTCTTGCGTAGACATTCCCCGCGAAAAGGACCGCACCCTTTTGCGTCCCAAGGGAGGATATCTATGCTCGACAAGCGCTCCGGCTCGCGCCTCGCCAATCTGTGGGACGATGCGAAGGCCAAAGGATTGAGCGACCCGGAGTTGCTGGTCTATCGCTCCAACACGCTCGGCTCCGACAAGCGCGTCACCAACTATGGCGGCGGCAACACCTCGTCAAAGGTCTGGCAGAAGGACCCGCTGACCGGCGAGGACGTCGAGGTTCTGTGGGTCAAGGGCTCGGGCGGCGACAGCGCCTCGATCAAGCTCGACGGCTTTGCCACGCTCTACATGGACAAATTGCGTGCGCTGAAAGGTCTCTATCGCGGCCTCGCGCATGAGGACGAGATGGTCGGCTACCTGCCGCACTGCACCTTCAACCTCAATCCGCGCGCGGCCTCGATCGACACGCCGCTGCATGCCTTCGTGCCGAGGCCTTGCGTCGACCACATGCATCCCGACGCCATCATCGCCATTGCCGCGGCGAAGGATTCCAAGACGCTGACGAAGGAGATCTTTGGCGATGCCATCGGCTGGCTGCCCTGGAAGCGGCCGGGCTTCGAGCTCGGCCTGTGGCTGGAGAAATTCTGCCTGGAGAACCCCGAGGCGAAGGGCGTCATCCTCGAAAGCCACGGCCTGTTCAGCTGGGGCGACACACCGAAGGAATGCTACGAGACGACGATCTCGGTCATCAACCAGGCGATCGAGTGGTTCGAGCGCCGGTCTGAAGGCGTGGCCATCTTCGGCGGCGAGGCGGTGAAGTCGCTCGACGCGCCTGCGCGCCGCGCGATTGCCGCGAAGCTGATGCCGAGGATCCGCGGCCTGATCTCGGAGAAGAGCCACAAGCTCGGCCATTTCGACGACCAGCCTGCCGTGCTCGAATTCGTCAATTCGAGGGATTTGCGGCCGCTGGCAGCACTGGGCACCTCATGCCCTGACCATTTCCTGCGCACCAAGATCCGGCCGCTGGTGATCGAATTCGACCCGGCGAAACCTGACGTCGACGCCGTCATTGCGCGTCTTGCCGACGACATCGCCGAATATCGTGTCGGCTACCAGGCCTATTACGACAGTTGCAAGCATGTGGACTCACCCGCCATTCGCGATCCCAATGCCGTGGTCTATCTGATGCCGGGCGTCGGCATGTTCACCTTCGCCGGCGACAAGGCGACCGCGCGCATCTCCGGCGAATTCTATGTGAACGCCATCAACGTCATGCGCGGCGCCTCGACCGTCTCGTCCTATGTCGGCCTGCCGGCGCAGGAGGCCTTCGACATCGAATACTGGCTGCTCGAGGAAGCCAAGCTGCAGCGTCTGCCGAAGCCGAAGGCGCTGGCCGGCCAGATCGCGCTGGTTACAGGCGGCGCCGGCGGCATCGGCCGCGCCACCGCCAACCGGCTGCTGCGCGAAGGCGCCTGCGTGGTGCTGGCCGACATCGACGAGGCGGCGCTCGCCAGCGCCAATGACGAACTGTCGCAAGCCTATGGCAAGGATTTCGTCCGGCCGGTGGTGATCAACGTCACCTCGGAGGACCAGGTCGTCGCGGGCTTCGCCGAAACGGCGGTCGAGTTCGGTGGCGTCGACATCCTTGTCTCGAATGCCGGCCTTGCCTCCTCGGCGCCGATCGAGGAGACGACGCTGGCGCTGTGGAACAAGAACATGGACATATTGTCCACCGGCTATTTCCTCGTCTCGCGCGAGGCGTTCCGGCTGTTCCGTGCCCAGAAGATCGGCGGCAACGTCGTCTTCGTCGCCTCCAAGAACGGGCTTGCCGCCTCGCCCAACGCCGCCGCCTATTGCACGGCCAAGGCGGCCGAGATCCATCTCGCGCGCTGCCTCGCCCTTGAGGGCGCGGAGGCGCAGATCAGGGTCAACGTCGTCAATCCGGACGCCGTGCTGCGCGGCTCCAAGATCTGGAGCGGCGAATGGAAGGAACAGCGCGCCGCTGCCTACAAGATGTCGACCGACGATCTCGAGGAGCACTACCGCTCGCGCTCGATGCTGAAGCGCTCGGTCTTCCCGGAGGACATCGCCGAGGCGATCTACTTCTTCGCCTCCGACATGTCGGCGAAGTCGACCGGCAACATCATCAATGTCGACGCGGGCAACGCGCAAAGCTTTACGCGCTAGGCAACTTCCTTCTCCCCGTTCACGGGGAGAAGGTGCCGGCAGGCGGATGAGGGGCAGCGCCAGCCGAACGTAGTCTTGGGAGGAATAGCAGTTGTCCGAAACCATTATCTCAGCCGACCTCGTCGCCAGCCAAAACGCTGCGCGCAAGAGCGACCTCGAACGCGACTACGCCTCGCTCGGCGAACGCCTCGACCGGCGCGGCATCGCCATTGACGCTATCCGCGACAAGGTGGAGAAATTCGCAG
>NZ_RZOI01000447.1:0-5136 GCF_004022645.1 Mesorhizobium sp. M4A.F.Ca.ET.020.02.1.1
GTGGTATTGGTCATCAAAGCTCTCAAGCTCGACTTCGGCAATGCCGGCACGGCACCCTTCGCCCTGCTCGGCGTGGCGCTGTCGATCTATCTCGGCTTCCGCAACAACGCCGCCTATGACCGCTGGTGGGAGGCGCGCAAGCTGTGGGGCCAGCTCGTCTTCGACATCCGCAACCTGGCGCGCGCCTCGACCGGCCTTATCGAGGACCGGGCCGAATTGCGCGGCCTGTTGATGGATGCGATCGCGTTTTGCCATTTCCTGCGCGGCCTGCTCAGGCGGGTGGATGCTACGGCGGAAGCGCGCGGCTTCATCGGCGATGAGGCCGAAGCCGTGGTGAAGGCCGTCAACTCTCCCGATGCCCTGGTACGCAGGATGGGCGCGCGCATCGCGGCGCTGCGCAAGTCCGGGGCGCTCGATGCGGTCGGCTACCGCATCCTCGACGAGCGCCTGTCGGAGATCGCCGCCGCGCAGGCCGGCTGCGAGCGCATCGCCGGAACGCCGTTGCCTTTTGCCTACACGCTGCTGCTGCAGCGAACGGCCTACGTCTTCTGCCTGCTGCTGCCGTTCGGGCTGGTCGCGCCAGCCGGCTGGGCAACGCCGCTGTTCACGGCGCTGATCGCCTATACCTTCTTCGGCCTCGACGCGCTCTCGGAAGAGCTCGAGGATCCGTTCGGCACCCAGCCCAACGACCTTGCGCTGGATGGGCTTTGCCGCGTCTGCGAGATCTCGGTGTTCGAGGCGCTCGGCGAACCGGCGCCGAAGATGATCCCGGCCGAACGGTTCTATTTCTCCTGAGGCCAGAGCGTTCCAGCCCTGGCCATCCGGTTTGCGAGCCGGATGAGCGCTGCCTGGATTCTGTTTTTGACACCGCCGCTTGACTCGGCCGGCGGCCTCTCGTATAGAACCAAAAGGTTATATAACCAGTTGGTTCAATATGACGGATAGCCTCAGTCTGACCCTCGCCGCGCTTGCCGACCCGACCCGGCGCGCCATCCTGGCGCGGCTGGCGCTCGGCGAGGCCTCCGTCACGCAGCTGGCGGAGCCGTTTGCCATGAGCTTTCCGGCGGTGTCGAAGCACCTCAAGGTGCTTGAGCGCGCCGGCCTGGTGGCGCGCGGCCGCGACGCGCAGTTTCGGCCGCGCCGCCTGCAACCGGAACCATTGCGCGAGATCGACGAATGGCTGGAGACCTACCGCGTGCTATGGGACGCGCGCTTCGACCGGCTGGAAACCTATCTGCAAGCCTTGCAGGCGGGTGATCCCGGCGCAGGTAAAAGCTAAGCCGGCCAATCATCTTGCCGCCCTTGCGCAACAAGACATCCAGAGAGGGGAACATGACAGATCAGACCATCGACACGCCATCCGACGACCCGGTCATCATCATCACCCGGACCTTCGATGCGCCACGCGCGCTGATGTTCAAGCTTTTCACCGATCCATATCACCTGGTGCGATTCTGGGGACCGGAAGGCTCAACCTATCCGGTCTGCGAGATGGATGTACGGCCTGGAGGGCAATTCCGTCTGACCATGCGCTTCGCCGACGGCAGTGAATACCCAACCAACAGCGTCTATCTCGAAATCGCTCCGCCGGAGCGGATCATCTATCGCGACGCCCCGCTCGATCGCAGTCAGTGGCAGGATACCCTGCCGCCGCCCAACATGGTGACGACAATCCTGTTCGAGGATGCCGGCGGCAAGACGCGGATCGTCGCCAACATCCGCGCCAACTCGGTTGCCGCCCGCGACATGGCGGTGAAGATGGGCTTCGGCCAGATGGTCATGGCGAGCTACGCGCGGCTGGAAGCCTATCTCAAGACACTCTGAGTGCCCTTGCGGCGCGCCGGAATGAGCCGCGCGCATCTGTGAAAAAGATTCCGGCACGTGTCGGACGGTCGACGCGTGCCGCGTCCTTGGTTCGAGCCTGGCAAAGACGCCGGGGTTCTAACTAAAATATTAGGAGGGAACGTCAATGAGCATTGCTCAAACCGCGCCCGTGTCGTCGGGTGCCCTGTGGACCGGTCGCGTGCTCAGCGCGCTCATCGTGCTGTTCATGATCTTCGACGGCGCCATCAAACTGCCGCCGCTCGACATCGTCACCCAGACGATGGTGCAACTCGGCTGGCCGGCCGATCCCAACGCCGCGCGTATGCTCGGCATCATCGGGCTGATCTCCACCGCGCTCTACGCACTGCCGCGCACCTCGGTGCTCGGCGCCATCCTGCTCACTGCCTATATGGGCGGCGCCATCGCCACCAAAGTGCGGCTCGACAGCCCGCTGTTCTCGCACACGCTGTTCGGCGTCTATCTCGGCATCATTCTGTGGGCCGGCCTGTTCCTGCGTGACCCCAGGCTGCGCGCGCTGATCCCGTTTGCCCGCTAAGCATCGGGAGGACCGTAGAATGTTCACCACCATCCTCACTATCCTGATTGTCGCCATTGCCGCCGTGCTCATCTACGCCGCGACACGGCCGAACGATTTCGTCGTCAGCCGCTCGGCCATCATCAAGGCGCCGCCCGAGGCGATCTATCCGCTGATCAACGACTTCACGCGCTGGCCCGAATGGTCGCCTTACGAAAAACTCGACCCGGACATGAAGCGCACGCTGTCCGGCGCCGAAAGCGGCAAGGGCGCGGCCTATGCCTGGGAAGGCAACGGCAAGGCAGGCGTCGGGCGGATGGAGATCACCAGCTCGGTTCCATCCTCGCTGGTGGCGCTGAAGCTCGATTTCGAAAAGCCGTTCCGGGCCAACAACAGCGTCGACTTCACCTTGACGCCGTCCGGCGAGACCACGACCGTCACCTGGGCGATGCGCGGCGGCCGTCCGTTCATCGCCAAGCTGATGGGCCTGTTCATGAATTTCGACACGCTGATCGGCAAGGATTTCGAGGTCGGCCTCGCCAACTTGAAGCGAGCCGCCGAATAACTACCTGAAAATGCACCATCTTTGCGCGTCCGGGGGGACGCGCGGCACTGCAGGGCGGATCAAATCACGTCTTTGTGCGTTATCGCTGCAAGGCGGGTGCAGGCGCATTCCCGTTGGGGAGAAACGATGATGAAGAAAGCGATAGTCTTAGTGGCCCTGCTGATGGCGCTCGGCGCTTGCTCGCAGACGGAAAAGGGTGCTGCGGTCGGCGGCCTGGGCGGGGCGGCGATAGGCGCTGCCGTCGCGAATGACCCGGTGGAAGGCGCAGTCGTCGGCGGCGCCGTCGGCGCTGTCGCCGGTGCGTTGATTGGCCGGGCCAACGAGCCGGACCGCTGCCGTTATCGGGATCGCTATGGGCGCGTCTATATCGCCCGTTGCCCGCAGGGCTACTGATTCCTTCCGGGAACGCCTGAAACAAGAAACGGCGGGCAAAGCCCGCCGTTTTCGCAAAGCAATGTGAGCCGGATTACTCGGCCGTGGCGGCTTCCGCCTCGGCCGGAGCAGCTGCTGCCGCGGCAACGGCGGCGGCGGCATCTTCCTGCGCCTTCTTCAGAAGGGCGGCGCGCTCCTGCGCCTTCTTGCCGGGCTCGGCCTTCTTCGGGTTCGAGCGGGCCGGACGCTTGGCAAGGCCGGCCTCGTCGAGGAAGCGCAGAACGCGGTCGGTCGGCTGGGCGCCGTGCGAGAGCCAGTGCTTGACGCGGTCGGCGTCAACCTTGACGCGCTCGCCGTCCTTCGGCAGCAGCGGGTTCCACGAGCCGAGCGCCTCGATGAAACGGCCGTCGCGGGGCGAGCGGGCGTCGGCGACGACGACGTGGTAGTAAGGACGCTTCTTCGAGCCCGCGCGGGCCAGTCTGATCTTCAGTGCCATTGTTTTCTCCTAAAAAGCTCTGATTTTCGTTTGATGGTCTGGGTTGGGTCTCAACCGGTTTTCGTCACGCCGTTGGCAGCGGCGATCTGTTCGTGGTGACGGATCACTTCGCGGACGACGAAGTTAAGGAATTTCTCCGCGAAATCGGGATCGAGATGCGCATCCTTCGCCAGTTGGCGAAGGCGGGCGATCTGCTGCTGCTCGCGCGCCGGATCGGCCGGCGGCAGGCCATGCTCCGCCTTCAGCACGCCCACTGCCTTGGTGCAGCGGAAGCGCTCGGCGAGCATATGGATGAGGGCGGCGTCGATGTTGTCGATCGAAGCGCGGTAGCCGGCCAGGGTGGCGCGTGCGTCGGCCATGTCCTTGTCCTCGTTCATCGCGCCCTCACTTCTTCTTGCCAAGGCCGGGCAGGCCGCCGCCACCTAGGCCCGGAAGGCCGGGCAGCTTCATGCCGCCGGGCAGGCCAGGTAGACCACCCCCGGCAAGACCGCCGGGCAACCCGCCAGGCAAGCCCTTGCCGAGGCCGGCCGCCTGCGCCTGCTTCTGCAAGACTTCGAGCTGCTTGGGATCCATCTTGGACAGGTCCGGCATGCCACCGCCCATGCCGCCGGGCATCATGCCGCCGAGACCCATCTTGGAAGCGAGGCCGCCCATCATGCCGCGCATGAGGCCGCCGCCTTTGCCCTTGCCGCCCATCGCCTTCATCATATCGGCCATGCCGCGATGCATCTTCAGCAGCTTGTTGATCTCGGCGGCGTCGGTGCCGGAGCCGGCGGCGATGCGCTTCTTGCGCGAATGCTTGAGGATATCCGGATTGGCACGCTCGGCCTTGGTCATCGAGGAGATGATGGCGAGCTGGCGGGCGAACATCCTGTCGTCGAGGCCGGCCGCGGCCATCTGATCCTTCATCTTGCCCATGCCCGGCATCATGCCCATGATGCCGCCCATGCCGCCCATCTTCGACATCTGCTGAAGCTGCCCGGCGAGGTCGTTGAGGTCGAACTTGCCCGACTGCATCTTCCTGGCCATCGCCGCCGCCTGCTCGGCGTCGATGTTCTCGGCCGCCTTCTCGACCAGCGAGACGATGTCGCCCATGCCGAGGATGCGGTCGGCGATGCGCTTGGGGTGGAATTCCTCCAGCCCGTCCATCTTTTCGCCGGTGCCGATCAGCTTGATCGGCTTGCCGGTCACGGCGCGCATGGAGAGCGCGGCGCCGCCCCGGCCGTCGCCGTCCATGCGGGTCAGCACCAGGCCGGTGATGCCGACGCGCTCGTCGAAGCTCTTCGCCAGGTTGACGGCGTCCTGGCCGGTCAGTGAGTCGGCGACCAGCAGTATCTCGTGCGG
>NZ_RZOI01000448.1:0-5129 GCF_004022645.1 Mesorhizobium sp. M4A.F.Ca.ET.020.02.1.1
GCGGGTTCTTGAGGCCCGGCTCCATACCGCCTGCGAATTTGGCGAGTTCCGGCTGGCGCTTGATCATCTGCGAGGGCGGCGTCCAGGTCGGCCATTCGCGCTTCAGTGCGATACGGGCGGTGCCGTGCCACTCGAAGCCTTCACGGCCGACGCCGATGCCGTAGCGTATCGCCAGCCCGTCGCCCTCGACGAAGTAGAGGAACTTGTTCTGGGTATCGACGATGATGGTGCCCGGCTTTTCCTTAGTGTCGTAGTCCACTTCCTGGCGATGGAAGCGCGCCGGAACCTTCTCGATCGGGATGCGAGGCAATTGATAGCCCGCATCGGTGACCGCGCCATAGTCGTTGGTGAAGAGTCGCGAGCCGATGGTGCTGCAACCGGAAATCGCGGTCGACAGCGCAAGAGCAGCGACGATTGCAAAAGACTTCAAGCGCATGAATAGGTCCGATGCCCAGCCCGTTGATCGCGGCACGAGTCGGCCGCTTTTTCCTGAAACCATTCATGCTGGCATTTCTTTTGCTTGCCAAGCGCGCACTGCCTATATGCAAGACCTTACCTGCCGGTAAGGCCGCGACTGCGGCATTTCGGCAACAGGACTCATAGGATTGTGAAGCAAAATCAATGGGCCGGTCCGACGGGTCGGGCGAAGTCGAGGAAAGTGCCATGAATGTCGGAGATGCCGCGGAGCGGTCG
Organism: Mesorhizobium sp. M4A.F.Ca.ET.020.02.1.1; assembly: GCF_004022645.1. Taxonomy (NCBI): domain Bacteria; kingdom Pseudomonadati; phylum Pseudomonadota; class Alphaproteobacteria; order Hyphomicrobiales; family Phyllobacteriaceae; genus Mesorhizobium; species Mesorhizobium sp. M4A.F.Ca.ET.020.02.1.1. Next base: position 694 of record NZ_RZOI01000448.1, read on the forward strand.
GGCCTGCCGGCCAAGACCATTCGTTACTATGAAGAGATCGGCCTGATCGCGCCTTCGCGCGCCAGCAACGGCTACCGCGACTATTCCGGCGACGACATCCACCGGCTGGCCTTCCTGCGCCGCGCGCGCAATCTCGGCTTCTCCATCGACGACTGCCGCCAGCTGATGGCGCTCTACCAGGACCGCGAACGCGCCAGCCACGACGTGCGCGAGATCGCCGCAGCCCATGTCAGGGCGATCGAGGAGAAGGTGCGCGAGCTGCAATCGATGCGCGCCACCTTGCAGACGCTGGTCCACGCCTGCCACGGCGACCACCGCCCGGACTGCCCGATCCTGGACGACATGGCGGGCTTGACCGTGGACGGCGAGCACAGCAAGACGGCGAACTGATCGCCGCAGCCACGACAGGATCGCGCCCTTGCCAACCACCACGGCCCTGCTATGCCGTTCGCGAACGCTTCTTGCCGGGTTTGCGGCTGGTGGTCTGTTTGATGAACAATCTGGCGTGTTCCGCCCAATCGGCTGTCGTGACGCCATGCTCGCGAACCGACTTCCTGAACATCTCGCGCAGCGTATCGAGATCGAAGGCCGAAAGCCTCTCGCCACTCGATACTGCTCTGTCCACCGCCATTTCCGCCCCGAAAGCAAAAAGAAACATATATGCTTCTATATGATCGGCGCTCTCGACCTTTCAAGGCTGAAAACGGTTCCGGCGCTGACTTCTTTTGGGTGCAATTGGCGCCCTTGCGTGACCTACCGTCAGTCGTTGCCGGGTGTTCCATTCAGCCGGGCGCGGCTGCTGAACCGCATCCGCGCCTTTGAGCGCCGGACAGGCGGCGAACCCGCGTCTTTCCCTGGACGGAATGACGCGGGCCAGGTTGCCACCTGTTGCAATCACCAGCGGCGAATGCAAGCGGACACAACCATTAACGATCGCTAATGTCCAGATGGGTCGCTTGCAAGGCAAAGCGCTAGGGTGCGTGGCTTGCCTGTTCGGCCCGCAATTCAGCAAGCCGTCGCCTTACATAGGTGTTCAAATCCGGCGTCTCATTGGAAAAGATGCCGTCCTTAACGTCACCTTTCAGCTTGTCGAGATTGCCAACCATAGCCCTCATATGCCCGTCCATCTCTAGGCTATCGAGGGTGCGGGATGTCAAATTCGGAAGAACGCGCTTGAGGTTTAGAACCACTTCCGGGCCATATAGCGCACCGATATCCGCTACTAGCTGGTCAGCCCATTCGTACTGCTTTTCGAGGCCAGGGCCGCCTTTCTTCGAACGATAGGCCAAACACTTCTCTCTCATTCGAGCCAGAAGGTTTTGGACCGAGCTTCGGTCTATGGCTTCAGGTGTGGAGACCTTGGTCGCCTCTAGAGAGGCAATTCGTTCGAGACTTTCCGCGTGCATCTTGGCTGGAATGGTCAGCATCTTGATGCCGAAAAACACCAGCGAAAGAACCGCACCACCTCCGATTGAGGCGAGGATACGAACTGGCGCACTGCCGTCGAAATTGCCGGTCCAGAACCAGGCAATGACCGCACCAAAAACTGGAATGGCAACTGTCTTCACGGCAGCGAAAGGGTCGCCCCATGCAGCCTTGATGGCTTCGCGCCAAGCCCGCTCTCGAACTTGCCCCCAATAACCCATGCGCATTTTCATACCAGCGAGTTCCCGCCCCGCCAACGGGTTTGTCAAATATACAATCGCCACAATCAGACGGGTTCAAACCGTGAACAAAATCTGTCATTGTTCCAGCCATGCCCATCATCTCACCGATTCCCATCAACCCCTTGATCGACGGCCGTCAGTCGGAGCGCGCCATGCTGGTGCGACGCGGGGTGCAGCGACTGCTCGCCGAAATGGGCGCGCATGTGCTGCCGGAACTGTCGCTCGCCACCGGCCGGCGCGCCGATCTCGTCGCGCTGACCCGGCAGGGCGACATCTGGATCATCGAGATCAAGTCCTCGATCGAGGATTTCCGCGTCGACCGCAAATGGCCCGATTACCGGCTGCATTCCGACCGCTTCTTCTTCGCCACCCATCCCGGCGTGCCCTCGGACATCTTTCCGGAGGAATGCGGCTTCATCCTCTCCGACGGCTATGGCGCGGAGATCCTGCGCGACGCGCCGGAGCACCGCATGGCGGCGGCGACGCGCAAGGCGCTGATGCTGCGCATCGCCAGGGCGGGCGCGGCGCGGCTTTTGGCGGCGGAGCTTGCCGGTGTTTCGGTGCCGGCGCTGGATGGCGAGAGCGAGTAACCGGCCGGCTGACCGAGTTGGCTGAAGCTTCATCCTGCAGGCCTTCCGCCGCTCCTCGTCCGGCTGTCGCCACCTTCTCCCTGAAAACGCAGGGCTATCGAATATTGCGCTCCCCCTCTCCGTCTCGGCTTCGCCGAGCCACCTCTCCCCACATATAGTGGGGGCGAGGAACCCAAGCTTTCCGAGGCCGCGACCTGGGCGGTTAGCGTTTCCTCGCCCCCATGGAATGGGGGAGAGGTGGCCGGGCAGCGGCCGGAGCGGGGGCTGGCGCTGCCATATGCGATTGCCGTGCCATAAACGAAGAGAAGGTAACAGGCAGCGACCTTGGCGCGAGCCTTGTCGATCACCCGTGAGAACTTTTTCGATCCCGCACCGATGATTTCCGCTGACCCCGGCTGTCCTCATCAACAGGCGCGACCGGATGGTCCGGCGGCCCGGAATGAGAGGTGGTCCATGGGATCGTTGGAAGGTCAGAATGTCGTCGTCATCGGAGGCAGCCGGGGTGTCGGCCGCTCGATCGTGGAAGCAGCGCTTGGCGAAGGGGCAACGGTGCTGGCCGTCGCCCGCGGTACCGCCGCGCTAAAACAGCTTGCCTGGGAGAAGCCGGACGTAAAGACCCTGGCGGTCGACGCGACGGAAGAGAGCGCGCCCGAAGCCGTTTTCGACGCGCTTGCGGCGGATGTGCTGGTGGTCTCGGCGGGCGCGCTTGCCGCATCCGCGCCGGTGCAGGAGCAGAGCTGGGAAGTGTTCTCGGCAAACTGGGAGATGGACGTCAAGGCGTCGTTCCTGTTCTGCAGGGCCGCGCTTCAGGGTCGGCTCAAGCCAGGGAGCCGGGTGGTGTTGATCTCCAGCGGGGCGGCCTTCAGCGGCGGGCCGCCGAATTCCGGCAGCTATGGCGGCGCCAAACGCATGCAGGTGTTCCTGGCCGGCCACTGCCAAAAAGAGTCGGACCGGCTCGGCCTCGGCCTGCGCTTCATGGCGCTTTCGCCGATGCGCATCATGCCCGGCACCGGGGTCGGTGATCGCGGCATCGACAGCATTTCGGCCTATATGGGCATCCGCCCGGCGGACTTCCTGGCCAGCATGACGGACATGCAGACCCCGGCCGATGTCGGGCGCGCGGTGGTCCAGCTCGCCACCGCGAAGCAGCAAGGCAGTTCCTTCGTGGTGAGTGGCGCCGGACTTGCGGCGGCGGCATGAGGCGCGCAGGATGCCGGCCGAACTCAGCCCCGCAGGCTCCGCATGACAGACGCTCCCGGCGCTTCTGAGCAATTGGGCCGGCCAGGCCAGCCGATCCTCGATCGGCTGGCCTTCGAGCGCTTGACCGTGACGCATCGCCGCGAGCTCAAGCTGCACTGCTACCGGATGATGGGCTCGCTCAACGAGGCCGAGGACCTTGTCCAGGACACTTTCCTCAAGGCCTGGCGCGCAAGGTCGCAATTCGACGGGCGCGGCTCTCCTCGCGGCTGGCTCTACAGCATCGCCACCAACAGCTGCCTCAACGCCATCAAGGCGAGAGCGGCGGCGCGCCGCATTCTAATGCAGCCCGCACGACCGCCCTCCGATGGACCCGCGACCGGAGGACCCGTCGCCGAGATCGCCTGGCTGGAGCCCTATCCGGACACCGAGCTCCCGGCCTTTGCCGACGCCGAGCCCGGGCCGGAAGCGCGTTACGAGACCCGCGAGGCCGTGCAACTCGCCTTCGTAGCGGCGATCCAGCTCCTGCCGCCGAGGCAGCGGGCGGCGCTTCTGCTTTGCGACGTGCTGGGGTGGTCGGCCGCCGAGACCGCGCAGTTGCTGGGCGGATCGACCGCCTCGATCAACAGCGCCCTGCAGCGGGCTCGCGCGACGCTTGGCCAGCGATATCCTGAAGGCCGCCCCTTGCAGCGGTCACGGCCCAGCCCGGAAGAGGGCCTGCTGCTCGAACGCTATATGCGGGCCTGGCAGGCCGACAATCTCGACGGCCTCGTCGACCTGTTGCGGGAGGATGCCACTTATCACATGCCGCCATGGCGGGAATGGTACCGGGGGCGCAAGGCGATCGGCGCTTTCCTCGAGACCGTCTGGGGCAATTTTGCCGGCTATCGCACGGTGGCCACCAGAGCCAACGGCCAGCCCGCTGTCGGTGTCTATGCGTTGAGCCATCAGGATGTTGTCTGGCGGCCGCACTCGCTGCATG
>NZ_RZOI01000449.1:0-5127 GCF_004022645.1 Mesorhizobium sp. M4A.F.Ca.ET.020.02.1.1
GTCGTCAGTCTGGCCGTCACCTTGACATGGCCGTTCGGCCGCGACAGGGCGCCGTAGCTAACCGAATTGACGGCGAGCTCATGCATGGCGAGACCGACATGCAAGGCGGCGTTGGGATTGAGGTAGGGGTTTGCGCCCTCGAAGCGCACGCAGCGTCTGGGGTCGGCGGCATAGCGGCCGACCTGGCCGGAAACGAGCTCGTGAAGCTCCGCACCCCGCCAGTTGGAGGATGTCACCAAATCCTGCGAGGCGGCCAACGACTGCAGCCGGCCGCGGAAGCGCGTTAGGAAATCACCCGACGTTCCGGAATAGCGACTGGTCTGGCTGGCGATGCTCTGGATGATGGCGAGCAGGTTCTTCGAGCGGTGGCTGACCTCGCGCAGCAGCGTCTTGAGCGTTTGCTCGCGGCGCTTCTGCTCGGTGGTCTCGACCATGGTGGTGACGACGCCCTGCACCTCGCCGCCGTCGCTGTGATCGGCGTCGATCCAGACCTGGAACCAGCGGACGCCGTCTTCGGCGGGCACGCCGAGCTCGAGCCGTTCAGGGTTGCCGGAGGCTATGACGCTGCGCTTGGCGGCGCCGATACGCTCGGCCTGCGCCGGCGGCAGGATGCCGTTGCTGTCTGGCGTGTCCGAGGCCCATGGCGCGCGCATGTTGCGCGCCCAGATCGTCTTCATCTCGCGGTCCTGGTAGAGCACCGAGATGCCGGCGTTGTGCAGCGCGTGGAGAAGAGCCCGGCCAAGCTGCATTCCGCTTTCGGCCGGATGCAGGGCGATGACCTCTTCGCCCTGCCCGCTGTTGCTCATGTTTGCGGCCTTGGAACGCATCGATCGCTTGCCACCGAACTCAGGCTGAACGGCCTATTGCAAAATGGGTTCCTGAAATGAGGATCCAGATACGGTCCGCCGAGCGGCATCTCGTTGGAGGATACCGCCCGGCGGGGGCTGGAAACCGTTTGAGGGGTGCGGCTTCCAGTGTTCGGAGGCTCGCCCTCACGCCCGTTTGAACAGGCCGGCAATGAGCGAGATGATCAGGAAGGCGAGGAAGATGAAGAAGAGTATCTGCGCGATGCCGGCCGAGGTGCCGGCGATGCCGCCGAAACCAAGCGCACCGGCGATGATCGCCACGACGAGAAAAACGAGCGCCCAGTAAAGCATGATCCGTCTCCTTCCTATGCTGCGGTAAAACGTGGGTGGGTAGCGTTTGTTCCACCATTTACCGAAAAAGACGATCCCTGGAAGGGGTGGGATGCGAATTCCAAAGTCTCGCCGCGACGCCCGTCCGAGACGCGCCGAAAAGCTCTATTTCATGCGGGATGGCGGACGGCGGCGGGGCGCGCGGCACCTCGTACTACGCCGCAGCCTTGGCCTGCCGATCGAAGAACAGCGCCTGGCTGATCAGCGCCTTCACCATGTCCGGGTTGAACGGCTTGGTCACCAGGAAGGCCGGTTCCGGCCGCTCACCGGTCAGCAGGCGCTCGGGAAAGGCGGTGATGAAGATCACCGGCACCGGCGTGGAGGACGGGATCTCGTTGACGGCCTCGATGCCCGAGCTGCCGTCGGCAAGCTGGATGTCGGCCAGCACCATCTTCGGCCTGGTCTTGCCGAAAATCGCCACCGCCTCGGCATGGGTGCGCGCGGTGCCGACGACGCGATGGCCAAGGCTCTCGACCATTTCCTCGATGTCCATGGCGATCAGCGGCTCGTCCTCGATGATCAGCACGTCGGTCGCCACCTGGCGGGAAATCTCGTTGCTCGCCTGGGCAAGCAGATCGGAGAATTCCTGCTCGTCGGCATCCAGGATCTCGGCCGCCTCGTCCTCGCTGAAGCCTTCGACGGCGACCAGCAGGAAGGCCTGCCGGGGCCGAGGGGCAATCGCGTTGAGATTTGCGGCCGCCCGCTGTTCCCATGCCGACTGTGCGTGTTCCTGCGGAACACGGATGGCGACCGACGTGAAAAGCCTGGCGAAGACCTTGTAGAGCGCGATGCGGTCGTTCGACGCCTGGGGAAAGATGTCGACATCGGAGATGATGGCCTCAAGCATCGCGGCGACCAGCGCGTCGCCGCTCTCCTGCGATCCGGAGACGGCGCGCGAGAAGCGGCGCAGGAACGGCAGATGCGGCGCGATGGTGGCGGAAAGGCTCATGATTGACGTCTCCCTCAGATGACGCAGTTGCATAGGTTGCCGGTCAAGCCGATGGCAAGCCCCGAAAAAATGAAACGCCGGCTTTCCGAAAAAGTTCCTATGGTGTGGAACTAATATAAGGGGACGACGTTTGAGGTCGGGACGGGCAACCAGACGAGGGTGCCGCTTTGCGTTGTGTGTTAGGGGCGGCCAGGGTGCTGGAAATAAAGGGCGAAATGAAGGATATGACGAAAGACACTTCGGCTGGCGCCGCAGGCAGGCGCCGGGCTATTTCCGGCGACCCGCTCGGGCCAAACTCGGAAATCGGCCGCAAACTCAAGCAATATTACGACGAGCTGGTCTCCGATCAGGTGCCGGACCGCTTCTCCCAATTGCTCAGTCAATTGGAGCAGGCAGACCCCGCACGGAAAAAGGATTGAAGCATGGCGGCCGTCTCGCAGAGCTTCAAGACCGACCTGCTCGGCTCGATCCCGAGCCTGCGCGCCTTTGCGGTATCGCTGACGCAAAACGCCGACAAGGCCGACGATCTGGTGCAGGAAACGCTGGTCAAGGCCTGGGACAAGCATGAAAGCTTCCAGCCGGGCACCAATCTCAAGGCCTGGCTGTTCACAATCCTGCGCAACGAGTTCTATTCGCAGATGCGCAAGCGCGGCCGCGAAGTGCAGGACAGCGACGGCATCATGACGGCGAGGCTCGCCGTTCATCCGGCCCAGCACGGCCAGCTCGATCTGAAGGATTTTCGAGGCGCGCTCGAACAGTTGCCGGAGGATCAGCGCGAAGCCATCATCCTGATCGGTGCATCGGGCTTTTCCTACGAGGAAGCGGCGGAAATCTGCGGCTGCGCCGTCGGAACGATCAAGAGCCGTGTCAGCCGTGCACGTGCCAGGCTGCAGGAAATCCTGAAGATATCCGGCGAAGACGAGTACGGTCCGGATGCGATATCGGCGCAAGTGACAGGGTCGAACGCCGCCTAAGGGTCCGGGCGACCTCGAAGCCGGCTTTCAGCACTCATGCCAGCGGTCCGCGGCCGCAGGCCGCCGCCACCGCCTCGACAAGATCCTCCCCGGAGAAGGGTTTGCTGACCAGCCTGATCTCCGGAAAGGACGTCTTCAATTCGTCCAGGTCGGAATAGCCGGAGGCGAAGATGAAGGGCAGGCCGGATTCGCGCAGCCGCGAGGCGAAGTCGAGGGTAGAGGCGCCGCTCAGCATCAGGTCGACGATGGCGGCGTCGAATCGGGCGGCCACATGCTCCGGCTCGATCTCGGTGAGGTCGCCCGCAACGACCACGTCGCCGGCGCCATAGTCGCGGCACAGCTGTTCGACATCCGCGGCGATGAGGAATTCGTCTTCCAGGACGAGAATCCGCAATCCGTCAAGCAATGGCACCTAGCAAAATCTCCTCAGATATGCCTCCCAGAAGAGGCAGTCATGAGCGCTATCGGGCGCGCTGTCATTTAAAAAGTTATGTCGGAGCGCCGACGAATTTTTGATGAGACAGGAGCGAGCGGTCCGGATCCGGCACGGCCTCGCCGAAGGGTTCCGCCAATTCCATTTACTGGCTCGGAACCTTGCCGTGTGTCGGGCGTTGAAAGCAAGCAAACGCAAGGAGTTAAGCCATGGCGAGCGCCGCAGGAAGAGCCGCGAATGACGGCCGGACGAGTCCAGACCTCGAAGCCGACATCAGGCAACTGAAAGCCGACATCGAAAAACTGACCAAGCAGTTGGCGAAGACCGGCGAGCACGGCTATGGAACGGCGCGGCGGGCCGCCAGCGAAGGCGTCGAGCAATTGCGCGCCCAAGGCGAAGCTGCCTTCGAAGGATTGCGCGGCAATGCCAGGGACATCGAGGCGCAGATCGCCGCCAATGTGCGCGAAAAGCCGGTGACCTCGCTGGCGATCGCGGCAGGTGTCGGCTTTCTGTTCGCGCTTCTGGCGCGGCGCTAGTTCCGCACAGATGGGAATGCTGGCATCGCTGATTTCGGCTGTCGCCTCCGGCGAGGCCGTCGCGGCGCTCGGCCGCGCGCGGACGATGGCGATCGTCTACGGCGTTGCGGCGCTCGCGGCACTCACCGGCCTCGGCTTCCTCATCGGCGCGGCCTATATCGGGCCGCCGGACGCTATGGCCCGATGGCGGCCTCGCTGGGCTTCGGCATCGGCTTCCTCTTGATCGCCGGACTTATCCTTGTTGTCTACCAGTTGTCGGCGGGCCTGCGGGCGCGGCGCCGGGCACGCCGGCGCCTCGCCGATATGAAGGCGCTTGGCATCACCGCCGCGCTCGCCGCGCTACCAGTTCTGCTCAAGGGGAAGGGCGGGCTCGGCGCCGTTCTTGGTCCGGCGCTGGCGTTGGTTGCCTATGCGATCTACCGGGAGAATGCGAAGCCGGACCACGGCAAGGATCCGGACAACGAGACAGGCTAGAACGATTCCAGGTAACCGGTTCGCACTTGTCCTGGAATTGCTCAAGTTCCATAGCTATTTGGGCAGATCCTCCAACGGCATCGATATTTCGGCAAAGACGCCGTCCGGGCGGAATTCGTGCTTCACTGCGCTGGAGATGACCTTGGTCAGGCCGCGGCGGATCAGGATCGAGCCGAAGCCGTGACGATCCGGCGGCTCCACCTGAGGGCCGCCGGTTTCGCGCCAGGTCAGCACCAGGCGACGAGTGCCCTTTCTGCCGTGCGTCTTCCAGCCGAGTTCGACCCTGCCGGACGCTACCGACAGCGATCCGTGCTGCAGGGCGTTGCTTGCCAGTTCATGCAGGATCAGTCCGAGCCCGACCGCCTGGTCGGGGGTGAGCAGCAAGTCGTCGCCAGTGATCGTCATGCGCGGCTGCTCGGCGCTATCGAACGGCTTGACCTCGACCTGCACCAGCTCGTTGATGCCGATGCCGCGCCATTCGCGATCGGACAGGAGGTTGTGGGCGGCGCCCAGCGCCTGCAGCCTTGCGCCGAAGGCTTCCAAGAACTCGCTCGGCCGGCGGGCG
>NZ_RZOI01000044.1:0-18146 GCF_004022645.1 Mesorhizobium sp. M4A.F.Ca.ET.020.02.1.1
GTCGAGACGTTGGCGATGATACCGAGGTCGTCGATCGGGCCGACCGTCGGTGCTGCATGCCATGCCGCCATCGGGATCTTGGCGGCCTTGGCCTGCTCCATCGCCGGCTTTTGCTCGACGGCGTCGAAGCCGTTGATGATGATGCCGTCCGGATTGAGCGCCAGCGCCTGGCCAAAGGCCGCCGTGCGGCCGCCGATGGAGCCGGCGCCGTCAAGCGTCTTGACCGTCCAGCCAAGTGCCGCCGCCGCTTCCTCGACGCCCTTGGTGACGCCGAGAATGCCGCCGTTCTTCATGTCGGCGCCAAGCACGACGATCGTCTTGCCCGCGGCCCCCTTAGGCCCTGTCATCGGCCCGTCCCATTTCTCGACCTTGCTGGCGTATTTGTCGACGACGGCCTTGGCGTCGGCCATCGGATCGGCGAGCGCGGTCGAGGCGATGCCGAGCGCCAGGCAGGCGACGCCAAGCTGAAGGACTGTTCTGCGATGCATGCTGTTTCTCCCATTAAGCATTGTTGGTTGTCGTTGTTCGTTGGCTGGTGGCTGGTTGAGTGGCGGCGGGCGGCACCACGGCGCCGCGGCGGCGCTGCGCGTAGCCGGCAATGCCGATCGCGACGAGCAGGGTGACGCCGTTGAACAGCGGCTCGACCCAGAACGAGCCGCCGAACTGCTGGATGCCGGAAATGCCGACGGCGAGGATGACGACGCCGATGATCGTGCCCCAGACATTGACGCGGCCGGGCTTGATGGTGGTCGATCCGAGGAAGGCGCCGACCAGCGCCGGCAGCAGATATTCGAGACCGACGCTGGCCTGGCCGATCCTCAGCTTCGAGGCGAGCAGCACGCCGCCGAGCGCGGTGAGCGCGCCGGAGGCGACGAAGGCGCCCACGACGAATTTCTGCACCGGGATGCCGTTGAGCGCGGCGGCCTTCGGATTGGCGCCGATGGCGTAGAGGTAGCGGCCGATCGGCAGGTATTCGAGCACGAGCCACATCGCCAGCGCCAGGACGACCACGTAGTAGCCGGTGATCGGCAGGCCGAACAGCATCGTGCCGTTGAGGGAGAGGAAGCCGTCGGGAAGCACGCCGACGACCTGCCGGCCGCCGGTGTACCACATGGCCAAAGCATAGAGCACGGTACCGGTGCCGAGCGTGGCGATGAAGGAATCGATGCGCGCCACCTCGACCAGCCAGCCATTGATGAAGCCGGTGAGCACGCCGAGCAGGATGACGATCAGCACCGCGATCGGCCAAGGGATGCCAAAGGCCGTTTGCAGGCTGATGGCCAGGATGTGCCACAGCACGATGCCGTAGCCCACCGTAAGGTCGATGCGGCCCGAGGCCATGGGGATCATCGCCGCAAGCGACAGCATCGCGATGATCGCCTTGTCGGAGATGATCGAGCGCAAATTGAGCAGCGTCGGGAACGTCCGCGGCAGCAGCAACGAGAACAGCACGATGAGCAGCAGCGTCAGGATCGGCAGGCCGTAGACCGGCAGGTAGCGCGAAGCCTTCTGGCCGAGGCTCAGCCCGGAAAGTTCCGACCGGGTCGGCTCCAGCGCCGTCGATTTGATCGAATTCATGGGGGTCCTCCTAGAGCATGATGCCGAAAAGTGTGAGGCGGTTTTCGGACGACATCATGCTCTATCTCTTTGATTTAGAACCGGATTCAAATTTCAGGTCGATTGGACCTGAAATCATCCGGCTCTAGGCGGCTTCGGACACGGAGGCGGCGCGGATGAGCGCAGCCGTCGTCAAGGCATCGCCGGCAAGTTCGCGTACGATGCGGTTATGCGAGAAGACGAGGGCGCGATGGCAGATATGGGCGACCTCCTCGAAATCGGTGGAGACGACGATGACCGCCAGCCCGGCTTCGACGGCCGCCGCGATCAGGCGGTAGATCTCGGCCTTGGCGCCGACATCGACGCCGGCCGTCGGGTCCTCGGCGATCAGCAGCTTGCGGCCCGTCGCCAGCCAGCGGCCGACGACCACCTTCTGCTGGTTGCCGCCTGAAAGCGCCTCGATCGGCAGATGCGGATCGTTGGGTCTCAGCCCCAGCCGCGCGCCGAGTTCCTGCGTCAACTCGCTCTCCCGCGCCGGCTTCATGAAGGAGAATAGTCCACGACCGACCGCCGACGGATTGAGATACATATTCTCGCGCACGGAAAGCGACAGCGCGACCGATTCCTCGGTGCGGTCGCGCGCGATGAGGCCGACGCCGGCGGCAAGGGCGGCACCGACCGAAGACAGGTCGAGGCGCTTGCCGTCGAGCGAGACCGTTCCCTCGAAACGCTCGGCGCCGAACAGCGCGCGGCCGACGGCTTCCTGTCCGGCGCCGCGCAGGCCGACCAGCCCGAGCAATTCGCCGGAGCGCGCCTCGAAGGTGACCGGGCCGACGTTGCCGCAAACGAGGTTTTCGACCTTGAGCCGCTCCGGCCCGTCCTGCCATTGCGACTTGGCGAACATCTGGTGCGCCGGCCGGCCGACGATCAGGTCGACCAGTTCTTGCGGCGTGGTCTCGACCACTGGCTTAACCGCGACCATGCGGCCGTCGCGCATGACGGCGACGCGGTCGGCGATCCGGAACACCTCGTCCAGCCGGTGCGAGACATAGATCATGCCGACGCCGCGCTCGCGCAGCGGACGCAGCGCCTCGAACAGGCGTTCGACCTCGTCGGCCGGCAGGCTTGCCGTCGGCTCGTCGAGCACCAGAACGTCGGCTTCGGTGGCGAGTGCGCGAGCGATCGCCACCAGCGACTTTTCCGTGCGCGAAAGGTCCTGGACGCGCGTCGCCGGATCGAAGGCGCAGCCGACCAGCGCCAGCGCGCGCTCGGCGCGGCGCTCGGTGTCGCGCCAATCGATCAGGCCCGAGCGGCGCGAAAAGCCCTGCGCCATGCCGACATTCTCGGCCACCGTCATCCATTCGATGAGGCCGAGGTCCTGATGGATAAAGGCGACCTTCTGTGGCTGGTTGGGACGCGGCGGGCGGTGGTGATAGTCTTCGCCGCGAAAGCGGATCGTGCCCTGGTCGCGCTTGTGGATGCCGGCGAGCGTCTTGATCAGCGTCGACTTGCCGGCGCCATTCTCGCCAAGCAGGGCGACGATCTCGCCCTCGTGGATGTCGAGCGAGACCGACTTCAGCGCCAGAGTGCCGCCGAAGCGCTTGGAGATGTCGATGAATTCGATGAGCTTGGGCCGCATCTATGGCCCTCCCAAGCCAAGCAAACGGACTGAATTGGCACCGATGTTATCGCTAACATTTTTGCAGGTCAAGTCTTGAAAACGGTTTGCCGCGAAGGCTATCGGTAACCCGTTTTCGCGGAGGATGGAGCATGTTCGGAGACTTAGAGGGCGCGGGCTTCGAGGTTCTCGACGAGCGGTTCGAAAGCTGTTTCGTCGGCCATGTGGCGGTCGAGCGGGTGTGGACCGGAGGGCGCTGGCTGGAAGGCCCGGCATGGTTCGCGGCCGGGCGCTATCTGGTCTTCTCCGACATCCCCAACGACCGCATCATGCGCTACGACGAGACCAATGGCGTGGTTTCGGTGTTCCGGGCGCCGGCAAACAGTGCCAACGGCAACACGGTCGATACAGAGGGACGGCTGGTCACCTGCGAGCATCGGTCGCGGCGCGTCACGCGCACCGAGCATGACGGATCGATCACGGTGATCGCCGACTGCTTCGACGGCAAGCGCCTGAATTCGCCCAACGACGTCGTGGTGCGCTCCGACGGCACGGTGTGGTTCTCCGATCCGCCCTATGGCATCGCGACAGACTATGAGGGCGACCGCTCCGAACAGGAGATCGAGGGCTGCCACGTCTACCACGCCGATCCCGCGACCGGCGAGGTGGCGCGCGTCGTCTCGACGATGGCGAAGCCCAACGGTCTCGCCTTCTCGCCGGACGAGACGGTCCTCTATGTCGGCGACACCGGCATCACGCATCAGAAGGACGGGCCGCGGCACATCCGCAAGTTTGCCGTCGAAGGCAATGCGCTCAAGGAACTCGGCGTTTTCGCAACCTGCACGGCCGGCCTGTTCGACGGCTTCAGGGTGGATACGGCGGGTCGGGTCTGGGCAGGCGCCGGCGACGGCGTGCATTGCTTCGATCCCGACGGCACGCTGATAGGCAAGATCCGCATCCCGGAAACGGTGGCGAACCTCGCCTTCGGCGGCGCCAAGCGCAACCGCCTGTTCATCACGGCGCGGCAGTCGCTCTATTCGGTGTTTGTGGTCGCCAATGCGGCCGCAAGAGGCTGAGGTCCGACCTAGGCGGGGACGGATCGAATGGGCTCACGCGATCGTGTGTTCGCCTATCAAAAATGGACTATTGCATTTGCCCGAAAGGCGAGCCGCTCGACAAGCGGCTCGCCTTGTTCATGTCAGGCAACATCCTTAGCCCGATAGGCATCGGGAAGGACAAAGACTTCATCGGCGCGGCCGTAGCCTCCATCAGGAACTTCTTCGATCAGCACCATGGTGTAGGGGCGCACACCCTCGCCGAAATAGTCCACGAACATCTGCGTGGTCTTGTGGACGAGATCTTCCTTCTGCGCTTTTGTGAGGGCGGCCTCGGGCATCTTGAAGTTGGCAAAGGGCATTTGCAGGTTCCTTTCAGTGGCATTTCACGGCGCCGGTTGGCGCGTCCGATGACGACGGTCGCGTCGTCATCGGACGGATCGATCTTCGTTGTCATGGGGCGGATATAGATTGCCGCGGATGTCGGATAATCACCCCGCTGCTGGCAGCACTATTCGGAAAGAGCGAACAATCGGAGCGACGTCGGCGCCCTATCCGCAGCTCGCTCAGCGGTGCTGGGCATCCCGCATTTTCGCGCTGGCAGGGTTGTGAAGATCGGACCGGTGGCGAGCCGGCGTCGTTCGCCTGTGCAACAGGTCAGCTGTTGCGCGTCGCCACGAATGTCGCCGCTTCCTTCAGCAGGGCCGCGCGCTCGCCATAGGGATCGAGCAGCGCATGCGCCTGGCCGACGAGGCCGTTGAGCTGCTTGCGCGCCCAGTCGGCGCCGTGCAGGGCGACCAGCGTCGCCTTGCCTGCGGCGGCGTCCTTGCCGGTCGCCTTGCCCATCTGGTGCGCATCCGCCGTCAGGTCGAGCAGGTCGTCGGCAAGCTGGAAGGCGAGCCCGATCGCCGAGCCGAATTCGGCCAGCCGCTCGCGGTCTTCCGGCGGCGCGCCGGCGACGATGGCGCCGGCCTCGCAGGCAAAGCGGATCAAGGCGCCGGTCTTCATCGCCTGCAGCCGGATGATGCCGGCCTCGTCCGGCGGAGTGCGTCCGGCATCGAGATCGAGCATCTGCCCGCCAACCATGCCGCCAATGCCCGCGGCGCGGGCAAGCGCCAGCACCAGCGCTGCCCGGCGTTCCACGGGCAGCACGGTGGCCTCGTCGGCGAGGATGTCGAAGGCAAGCGTCAGCAGCGCGTCGCCGGCGAGGATGGCGGTGGCATCGTCGAAGGCCCGGTGCACGGTCGGCTGACCGCGGCGCAGATCGTCATTGTCCATGGCCGGTAGATCGTCATGGATCAGCGAATAGCAATGCACGCATTCGAGCGCCGCCGCCACGCGCGATGCCGCCTCGCCATCTGCGGAAAAGAGCGCTGCACTTTCCATAACCAGAAAAGGGCGCAGGCGCTTGCCGCCGTTCAACACGCCATGGCGCATGGCCGCCATCAGCCGCTCCGGCCGGGCGATCTCGCCGGACAGCGCGCGCAGGTCGAGAAGCCGCCTGAGCAGCGCCTCGATTGCCGCTGCGCGTGTCAGAAGTGCGGTTTCGAACGCGATTTCTTCGTCTTTCGCCATGGCCGGGAGCGGTAGCCGACACTCAGACATTGCGCAAGAAGCCGCGCGCCATTATGCCGGTTGAGCTGATGGCACGGGTGGGGCGGCTTGACGGAACCGATCGTCGATCATGAAATCGAAGGACTGGACATGGCGCGGCCGAGGCGCCTGAACCGCGCCGGTCTCAAGCGCCTTGGCCGGCGCTCCCTGGTCGTTGCCGCCATCCTGGCGGTGGTACCGGTGGTGCTGACCTTCCTCTATCTGCCGTCCTTCGTGCATCCGGTGTCGACGCTGATGCTGAAGGACCTCGCGACCTTCTCCGGCTACGACCGGCGCTGGGTTTCGATCGACGACGTGTCGCCGGCGCTGGCGCATTCGGTGATCATGTCGGAGGACGGGCAGTTCTGCTTCCACCGCGGGGTCGATCTCGGCGAATTGCGCGGCGTCGTGGACGACGCGCTGGCCGGCGAGGCGACGCGCGGTGCCTCGACCATCACAATGCAGACGGTGAAGAACCTCTTCCTCTGGTCGCGGCCGCTGGGCACGGTGCGCAAGGTGGTCGAACTGCCGCTCGCCGTCTATTTCGACGCGGTGATGTCGAAGCGGCGCATTATGGAGATCTACCTCAACATCGCCGAATGGGGCCCGGGCATCTACGGCATCGAGGCGGCCGCCCAGCATCATTTCGGCGTCTCGGCAAACAAATTGTCGCGCCGGCAGGCGGCGCTGCTCGCCGTCACGCTGCCCAATCCGATCGCCCGCAATCCGGCAAAACCGGGGCCGGGCTTGCGACGCCTGGCGGCACTGATCGAGCGGCGCGCCGGTAGGTCGGGAGCCTATGTGGGTTGCCTTGATTAGGACGAACCAGCGCCGGCTCAAAAAAATTTGCCGCGGTGCTGGCCAAAACGGCGCAAGGCGTGTATAGGCACCCGACTTTCTCAGATTATGGCCCCAGACGCGGCCCTTTCACGAGGGTTGCCGGGGCATTTTGACCATGTAGTGGAGCATATCCATGGCCGTTCCGAAACGAAAAACCTCTCCGTCGAAGCGCGGCATGCGCCGCTCGGCCGACGCCCTCAAGGCCCCGACCTATGTCGAGGACAAGAATTCCGGCGAAATGCGCCGCCCGCACCATATCGACCTGAAGACCGGCATGTATCGCGGCCGCCAGGTTCTGGAGCCGAAGGAAAGCTGAGAAGCTTCCGGCGGTTTGCGACTTCCAAAAAGACCGGCCATTGGGCCGGTCTTTTTGCGTTTGGCCTCGCCAATCGCTCCAGCGTCGCGGTCCGATACCGACTCCGCCGACGGACCCTGCGCGCCGGTCTTTGTGGCCTGACAGGCGCGGGAGGAACCCCCGCTAACATGCTTGTTTCGCGCGGTCTTCGAGCGTGTTAGCGGCGACGCATGAAACTTCTTGACGAGGAAGGCCGGCGGGCTGCAACTGAAGGAAGCTCAATCGGAGACGCCAGATGTTCGGTGCCATCCCCCTGCTGATCGTGCCCTTCGTGCTCTACAATCTCGGGCTGCTCGGGATATTCGGCAGCGGCGACGATCCCTGGGCCAACGAGATGTTCTCGTTCCGCATGATGTCCGGTGGCGTTTTCTCGATGACGCTCGGCGACCTGATGGTGCTGATCGGCCTGATCTTCCTGTTCGTCGAGATCTCAAAATCGGTGCGCACCACCAACGCCTCGATCCTCGACCATCTGTTGTCGACACTGGTCTTCATCGCCTTCCTGGTCGAGTTCCTGCTGGTGAAGGGCGCAGCGCATTCGGTCTTCTTCACCCTGATGGTCATCGCGCTGTTCGACGTGCTCGCCGGCTTCTCGGTGTCGATGCGGTCGGCAAGCCGGGATATCAACCTGAACTAGGATGTGCCGATATTCAGGTGAGACCGGTCTGCAAATGATCCGGGCTCAGCCCGGATCGGCAGTGAAGCCGGCGGCTTCGATGCCGGCGATCGCGGCGGCCTCGTCATTGTCCGACGTGTCGCCGGAGATGCCGACCGCGCCGATGACGGCGCCGACATGATCGCGGATCAGCACGCCGCCGACGACAGGCAGGACACGACCGCCGGAGACGTCGGAGATGCCGGCGATCAGATGCGGCCGTTCCTTGGCGAAGGCTTCGACGCGGCGCGAGCCCATGCCGATGGCGAGCGCGCTATAGGCCTTGCCGGCCGACATTTGCGGACGCAGGAACGATGCGCCGTCCTGGCGCTGGAAGGCGACCAGATGGGCGCCGGCATCGAGCACCGACACGCCGAGCGGCCTGAGCTTCAGCTCGGCACCCCTGGCGAAGGCGGCGTCGATGATTTGCTTGGCTTTCTCGAGCGTCAGCGCGGTCATGGCAGTCTCCTGTTGAAGGCCGCGATCATCGTCGACGAGACGCAAGATACAATCCCGGCCGCGGTTGAAACTGATTTTCGGGAAGTGGCGAAACGCCGCGCCCTGTCTAGCCGGCGGCAGCCTCAGCCTTGCGGGCGACCACCACCTCGTAGCCGGCCTGCAGGGTCGCCCGAACGGTTGGCCCCTCATGGTCGATCGGCGCGCCGAGGTGTTCATGGCGCAATTCGTCCATGAAGCGCTCCCATAAGGGTGGGCCGCCGTTTTCCAGAAGCTCAGCGCGGATCGAGAGCTCCTCGCTGACCGGCAGCCAGACACGGCCCCAGGCGCCGAGATGCGCCATGATCGGCACCAGGGTGATGGCCATCTCGGTCAGGCTGTAGATTGCCTTCTGCTTGTGGGAAGGATCGTCGGCCTTTGTCAGCATGCCCAGCTCCATCAGCCGCTTCAGCCGGTCGGCAAGGATGTTGGACGCGATGCCCTCGATCGATCCGTTGAGCATTTCGCGAAAATGACGCCGGCCGCCGAAGATCATGTCGCGCAGGATGATCAGGCTCCAGCGATCGCCGAACACTTCGAGCGACAGATTGATCGGGCAGCCGGAGCGGTGATCGGTGTTCATGCAAAGTCTCCAGAAAAACCGGTTGCATTATCGTATCAGTCTGATTATCGTGCAACTGATTGCAAAATGCAATCGGATTGACAGAGAAGGAAGCGACCATGAAGACGAAAGAGCAGCCCCGGATCGTTTCCGAAACTTTTGGCAGTCCCGGCGATCCGGCCGTTCTGCTGATCATGGGCGCCATGGCGTCGATGCTGTGGTGGCCAGAAGCGTTCTGCCGGAAGCTGGCCGGCGAGGGTCTGTTCGTAATCCGCTACGACAATCGCGACACCGGCCACTCGAGCAAATACGCGCCTGGCGAGCCGCCCTACACATTCGATGACATGGCCGACGATGCCATCCGCGTGCTCGACGATCATGAGGTCGTGAGGGCGCATGTGGTCGGCATGTCGATGGGCGGCATGATCGCGCAGCTGGTGGCGCTGAAACACCCGTCGCGCCTCACGGCGCTGACCGTGATCAGCACGTCGCCTGTCGGCATCGACACCTCGCATCTGCCGGGAATGTCCGAGAGCTACAAAGAGCACGCGGCGGCAGGTGAGAAGGTCGATTGGTCGGATCGCGAGCAGGTGATCGACTTCATCGTCAGCGAAGCCCGCGTCATCGCAAGCACCGCGCATCCGTTCGACGAGAAGCGGACAAGGGCGTTCGTCGAGCGGGACTATGACCGGTCGGGAGGCCTGCTCAGCGCGACCAACCACTTCCTGCTCAAGAACGGCGGAGACTGGAAGGACCGCCTTCGGGCGATGCGGATTGCGCTGCTCGTCATCCACGGCACGACGGATCCGATCTTTCCGGTCGAGCATGGCGCAGCGCTCGCCGAGGCGGTTGCCGGTGCGAAGTTGGTGCGTATCGAGGGCGGCGGCCACGAACTGCATCCGGACGACTGGGCCGTCATGATCGCCGCCATCGTGGCGCATGACCGGGCAGCGCGGGCGCGGGCCGATCCATCCCCGGCGTGACAGCGCCTCACCGGATGCGCCATTATCAAGACCAGAAGCCCCCTTCCGCCCGGACCGGCGGCCACAAGCGAGCAAGCAATGTCTCTGACCATGCACCTCCACCCGCTGGCATCGTTCTGCTGGAAGCCGCTGATCGCGCTCTACGAGAACGGCACGCCTTTCGATGTCGTCATTGTCGATCTCGGCAACGAGCAGTCGCGCGCGGCGTTCCTGAGACTGTCGCCGGCGGGCAAGATGCCGGTGCTGCGCGACGAGGCGCGCGGACAGACGGTGCCGGAATCAACCATCGTGATCGAGTATCTGGCCGTCCACTATCCTGGCCCGACCGCGCTGATCCCGGCCGATGCCGACCTCGCCCGCCAGGTTCGGACCGCCGACCGCTTCTACGATTTCTATGTGCAGGAGCCGATGCAGAAGATCGTCGGCGACCGGCTGCGGCCGCAGGGCCAGACCGACCCGTTCGGTGTCGAGCAGGCGCGGGCGCAGTTGCGCGCCTCCTACGCCATCATCGAAACCGAGATGCAGTCGAGGATTTGGGCGGTTGGCGAAACCTTCACCATGGCCGACTGCGCGGCGGCTCCGGCGCTGTTCTACGCCAACAAGGTCGAGCCGTTCGGCGACAGGTTCCCCGCGGTTAGGCGTTATCACGATCGCCTGCTCCAACGACCGTCCTTCGCCCGCGTGATCGAGGAAGCCCAGCCCTACTTCAAGTTCTTCCCCTACAACGACGGCTGACATCAGTGCTTCGCGATCGGAGGCGAGCGGTCCTTCTCACCTGGCCTTGCATCGCTCCTATGGCTCGATCACCTTCTTGCGGCCCTCCGGTTCCACCATCTCGAGCCGAGTTTCGGGACCATCCGCCTCGAGCAAAATGTAGCTTGCGTCGTCGCCGCCGACGAAACTCAGACCGGCGCTGGCGGTCGTGGCGCTGATCTTGACCGAGGGCTGGCCATTCTCCGCGATGAGGCGGAACAGCACGGTTTCGGCCTCGCCGGCCTTCGCCGGGAGCACGGAGATGCTGGAGCGCACCCGGCCCTGACTATCGACAATCTGAAGCCCGCTTCCGCGCAGAATGCCTGGGCTGTCCTGCGCCTTCGCCGGCAGGATCTGCGTCAGCCCCATGCCAGCGAGCAGAACCAGATTGATTGCCGTCAGAGCGCCAAGAACCGCTTCGCGTCGCATGGGTTTCCTCCTCCACAGCCAGAAAAAGCGCAGAACGGAATCGCATCAAGCAAGTGCCGGACCGGTCATGCCGCCCAGAGGTCACTCGCCGGGCAATGCTTCCCAGAACTGGTCGAGCCAGATGTTCAACCGCAGGAAGCCGGCACTGCTGACCGTGTAGACCCGCCGCGTGCCTTCCGCCTTGGCGTTGACCAGGCCGGCCTCGAGCAGAACCTTCAGGTGCTGCGAGACGGCTGGGCGTGAAACTGGCAGTCCGGCCGCCAGTTCGTTGACGGTCTTCGGGCCGCGCCGGAGCTCTTCGAGAAGATAGCGCCGGTTGGGATCGGCAATCGCCACAAAGGCATCAGAAAACATCATGCGTCATTTTAGAGGCAAAGTTTCCCAAATCTCAACCATTGGTTTCAGCCTTTCTGCGCGGATCGAGCCGCAAGGCTTCCGGCGTCACCGAACGGTCGGCCGGCTGGGTCTTGAAGGCGTCGCGGTTTTCGATCGGCACCGGGGCGCGGCGGCTGATGCGCAGCAGGGTGTAGCCCGCCAGGCAAAGATGGGCGAGCGCGGTGGCCAGGAACAGGCCCTCGGGGCGCAGCCAGCCCATCAGGCCGGCGGCGAGCAGGGGCCCGATCATGGTGCCGAAGCCGTAGAGCAGCAGAAGACCGCCCGAAACCTTGACGAAATCCTCCGCCCGCGCGTGGTCGTTGGCATGCGCCACTGCGATCGAATAGAGCGTGTAGGCGAAAGCGCCGTAGGCGGCGGTCAAGACGATGACGAAGACGCCGGAGCGCGGCTCGAACAGGAAGACGAAAATGGCAAACAAGGCTGCGCCAAAGGCCGCACCCGCCAGCACGAAACGGCGGTCGGTCTTGTCCGAGAGGCGTCCCGCCGGAAGCTGCATGGCCGCTCCCGCCACCACCACCAGGCTCATCATCAGCGCGATCTCGGCCGTTGAGATGCCGATGCGGGCGCCATAGACGGCGCCGAGCGTGCCCCAGGCGCCGTTGGCAATGCCGATCAACAGGCAGGCAATCGCCGACACCGGCGAATTGGCGTAGAGCCCCTTCACGTCGAGCTTCACGTCCTGCAGCGGCTTCGGATGCGACTGCGTCGAGACGGCGGTCGGGATCAGCGACAGGCAGAACAGGATGCCGGTGATCATGAACAGCGAAGCCGACTTCACGTCGCCGCCGGCGACGATCATCTGGCCGCCCATGATCGATGCATAGGTGACCATCATGTAGAGGCCGAAGACGGTGCCGCGGTTCTCGTTGGTGGCCTTCTCGTTCAGCCAGCTTTCGATGACCATGAAGGCGCCAGCCATGGTGAAGCCGGTGAAGGCGCGCAGCAGGATCCAGACATATTCATCGATGATAAGGCCGGTGAGCAAAGCGACGATGGCGCCCGACGCGGCAAAGGCGCCGAAGGCCCTGACATGGCCGGCGCGGCGAACCAGGCGCGGCGCAAAGAAGCAGCCGGTGACGAAGCCGCCGGCCCAGGCGGTGCCCATCAAGCCCAGCGATGCCGTGGAAAAGCCCTCCAATTGGCCTCGCAACGGCAGCAGCAGCCCGTGCAGGCCGGACGCCGCGAGCAGGAAGGCCGTGCCGCGAAGCAGCGAGAGGATCGGTCGGTAGGTCGCAAACATTGGCTGATCCGGCTGGAGGTTCGTGGCGCTGGTCTGACAGGCGCATTCGGGCTTTTCGGCGGCGAACACTGCCGCTTTCAACGCTAGCCGCGGCGGAACAGCGCCTCGGCCGCTGATTTGGTCGCTCCCTTGGCCTTCAACTCGGCTTCCAGCCGGGCGATCTCGTCGCGCAGCATGCCGATCCGCTCGGACAGTTCGTCGGCCGAAAGCAGGGCCAGATCCTGCCCGATCTCATGCGGGCGCGCCTTCTTAACGGGTTCGTCGTCGAAGATCGCCATCGTCGCTCCTCCCTGATATGCCATTTGCCGGATTCGACAATGAGCATACATAGGGCACGGGTGCTGATGCAAACGGCCAGCCAAAGAGGCCAGACGAGGACGGGACAATTCATGGCGAGCGCACAGAAGATTCCGGCGAAGATGATGGCGATCGCGATCTCGGAGCCAGGCGGGCCGCGGGTGCTGAAGCCGGAAACGCGCGATGTGCCCCTGCCGGGGCCAGGCGAGGTCCTGATCCGGGTGCGTGCCGCCGGCGTAAACCGGCCGGATGTGCTGCAGCGCAAGGGCGCCTATCCGCCGCCGCCCGGCGCCTCCGATCTGCCGGGGCTCGAGGTCTCGGGCGAAGTCGCGGCACTTGGCGACGAGATATCGCGCTGGCGCATCGGCGACCGGGTCTGCGCGCTCACCCCCGGCGGCGGATACGCCGAATATGTCAAGGTGCACGCCGGCAGCGTGCTGCCGCTGCCGGCCGGCTTCACCCACACCGAAGCGGCGGCGGTGCCGGAAACCTATTTCACTGTCTGGCACAATGTGTTCGAGCGCGGCGGCTTGAAGTGCGGCGAAACGCTGCTGGTGCATGGCGGTTCGTCGGGCATCGGCACCACGGCGATCCAGTTGGCGTCGGCCTTCGGCGCCTACGTCATCACCACCGCCGGCAGCAGGGAAAAATGCGACGCCTGCCTGAAGCTCGGCGCCGACCGGGCGATTAATTACCGCGAGGAGGACTTCGTCGCCGCGGTCAAGGACGCGACTGGTGGCAAGGGCGCCAATGTGATCCTCGACATGATCGCCGGAGACTATGTGACACGCAATTACGAGGCCGCGGCGGTGGAAGGCCGCATCGTCCAGATCGCCGTGCAGGGCGGGGCGGCGGCGAGTGTCGATTTCTCCAGGCTCATGGTCAAGCGGCTCACCCATACCGGCTCGACGCTGAGGCCGCGCACGGTCGAATTCAAGGCGGCGATCGCCGTGGCGCTGGAGGCGCAGGTCTGGCCGTTGCTCGGCAGCCGCAAGATAGCGCCGGTGATGGACACGATCCTGCCGCTCAGCGAAGCCTGGCGGGCGCATGAGCGGATGGAGGATGGGGAGCATATCGGCAAGATCGTGCTCGACGTCGGCTAGGATGCATCGATATTCAGGTGAGGCCGGCCTGCAAACGGCGCTTTCCTGCGCTTCCGGTGCTCACGTAGTTTCCTTGCTGCCGCATGTCCTTGTCGGAAAACCGGGACCACTTCTCCGGGACATGCGGAAGTACGCTCCGCTCCGGTTCTCGGAAACCACCGTTTTGGTCGCCCCGCGCCCGTCTTCGACTCCGCCTCGGCCTGACCTGAATCTCGACGCGCCCTGGTGTGTAAATCGCCTGCGGAAAAGCTGAACAAGAGCTTAATGCTGCAATGCACAAAACGCATTGCCGCCATGCAAAAGCGTCCGTTCAATTCTTAGGCGGCGGTGCCTATTTACACGGCATCGAACAAATCAACCAACGACTGGAGACCCGCCATGAACCCGATCCGCGCTTTCCGTAACTGGCGCATGTACAACGAGACCGTGCGCGAGCTGAACAAGCTCAACGCCCGTCAGCTTCACGACCTCGGCATCAACCGCGCCGACATCGAGCGTATCGCCCGCCAGGCTCTTTGATCTCAAGCGCGCCCCGGCCGTGAGGCCGGGGCAGCGTTGCGAAGCCAGAGCCGTCGAAGACGCTTGCTCGTCTCCGGTTCCGAACCCGCTGGACCCAGTCCGGCGGGTTTTGTCTTTCTTGGGCCGCGGCCGTGCCCGGCCTCTCCTCCAGGGCTCTCCAAAAACATTGCGAAATGGTGACGGAGCGGTTATACAGGCCGCGAATTTCCCATTTTGGTGGCTCTAAAACCACCGCCCGCGCGGGAACGCGGGCGAACGAGAAGGATTTTTGGAAATGGCCAATACGCTGCTGATGCCCAAGGCGACCGCCGTCTGGCTGGTCGACAACACCGCGCTCTCCTTCGAGCAGATCGCCCAGTTCTGCGGGCTGCATCCGCTTGAGGTCAAGGCGATCGCCGACGGCGAATCGGCGCAAGGCATCAAGGGCATGGACCCGATCATGACCGGCCAGCTGACCCGCGACGAGATCGCGCGCGCCGAGAAGGACCCGAACCATCGACTGAAGCTGTCCGACCCAAAGGTCAGGGTGCCGGAATCCAAGCGCAAGGGCCCGCGCTACACGCCGCTGTCGAAGCGTCAGGACCGGCCGAATGCCATCCTCTGGCTGGTGCGCAACCATCCCGAACTGAAGGACGCGCAGATTGCCCGTCTTGTAGGCACCACCAAGTCGACGATCGAGCAGATCCGCGAGCGCAAGCACTGGAATTCGGCCAATCTGCAGCCGATGGATCCGGTGACGCTGGGTCTCGCCTCGCAGATCGACCTCGACATGGAAGTCAACCGCGCCTCGCGCGGCCGCGAGCAGGCGCAGCCGGTCGGCGACACGCTGCTGCCGGCGGCGTTGACGGAACGGCTGGTCCCGGCGCCGGAAAAGCCGAAGGACGAGGACGCCGAGCTCGACGCCAACGCCGTCTTCGCCAAGCTCTCGGCGCTGAAGTCGAAGGACAAGGACACGGACGACGAGGAGTAGAATTCTCGGCATGCCAACAAAAAAGCCCGCTTCGAGCGGGCTTTTTTATTGGCCTTCGAGCCTTCAGTTGCGCGCCGCCCGGTCCGGCGTCATGCCATAGTCCTCGCTGCGCTCCACCGCGCGGTAGAAATCGGCGAGCTGCTTGCCGCGCTCCGGTTTGTAGACGCGGCCGGCGATCACCACCGAGGCAATGCGGTCGATGCGGAAGGCGCGGAAATCGTCGCGCATCTCGCACCAGGCGACCAGCGTCCACACCTTGCCCCAGAACCACAGGCCGAGCGGCCGGATGTCGCGCGCCGTGCCGCGCCCGGCCTCGTCCGAATAGTCAATGGTCAGGACCTGGCGTTTCTCGATCGCGCGCTCGATCAGGTCGATCGCCTCGCGCGCGGCATCGCTCACCACCCACATCGGCGTGTGGATCTCGGTGCGGGCGATGCGGTCCTTCTCGGTATCGGGCAGCACGGCGCCGATCTTGACCAGCGCCTCGTCGGCGGCCCGCGCCATTGCGGCGCCGCCAAAGGCGCGCACCATGCGGGCGCCGGCGACCAGCGCCACGATCTCGTCACGCGTGAACATCAGCGGCGGAAGGTCGAAACCCTCCCTCATCATGTAGCCGACGCCCGCCTCGCCGTCGATTGGCACGCCGGTCGACTGCAGGTCGGCGATGTCGCGATAGATCGTGCGCTCGGAAACCTCGAGCCACGTACCCAGCTTCTGGGCAGTGACCAGACGGCCGCCGCGCAAATGCTGCACGATCTGGAAGAGCCTGTCGGCACGACGCATCGTATGGTTCCTCGATGTTGTTCCTATCATGTCGTGGTTCCCAAAACCGGTTCCCACTTTTGGGCGACATGCACTATGGCTTCAGCCCTTCGCGCTTGCGCTGCACGGCGACGAACTCCGTGCCGAAGGACAGTTTCCTCGTTGTCGGCGTCCTGGCGTCCAGCACCCGCCAGAACGGCGCGATCTCGCTCAGCGCCATGCCGTGCTCGAGATCCTCGCCGGCGGCCTCGGCAACAGTGCGCAGATGATAGCCAATGGCGACCGGGCATGTCACTTCAGCCCCGTTCTCGATGGCCAGCGCGGTGCGCAGCGCGCGGACGTCCATCTCGACGCCTTCGGGGATCGAGCGGATGAAATCATCGACCTGGCGCGCCGTCGGCACCAGCATCGGCTGGCCTTCGACGACGTCGGCGAAGCTCCGCGGCGACGGCTTGATACCATTGACGCCCGGCGTGTTCAGCCTGTCGTTCCAGCTCTTCACCATGCGAAGTTCACTCTCTACTCCTGCCACACCATGACACGACCCTCCTGACAGCATACTGTCAGGAGGGTTCAGCACGTCTGCTGACGATAGGGTGCCTACATCCTGCTCGAACCATCAACTTTCTCACGCTCGATTGCCCGAAGTATTTCCGCTCCGTCGCTTCTACATCTGGGCGCGGCAGTGTCCGCATCCAAGCGCGGCCTGCAAAAATCGTTCAATGGTCGAGGTGGCGGCCGTTGCCGTACATATCCGGCCAGCCAATGTCCTTGCGGATGTCCGCGGGCAAGCTGTTCATGAAACGCTGGGTGCGGATCTCGTTGCGCATCGTGCGGATCTTGCCGACATAGTGCTCGATGCTGCGCAGTACCGTGAAGCTGGTCATGGCTGGTCTCCTCTTTTCGATGAGAACACTATCGCACACCCCTGCTGACAGCAGTCTGTCAGGAGGGTGGCAGGTCTGCGAAGAAGATTGCGGTCAGCCCGGCCGGCACCCCGGGAAACGGCCGTCTTGCGCGGTTCTGTTTGGGTCCGGAAGTGCGACGCCGGCTTTGACAGCAGGCTTCGATGCTGCTCAAAGGCGGCATGTCGAAGCTCCTGGCGCTCGTTGTCATTGGCATCATGCTCATCCAGCTGATCAAGCCGCTCGGCTGGCCGGGGCTGAGGCGGCGCAGCGATTTCTGGAAGCTGGCGCTGCTTGCCATGGCGGCGATCTCGATCACCGCTGTGCTGGGGCACTGGGGCTAGAGCCGAAGCGCCACCCCATCGGGCGCCGCTACGCCAAGGGCTGCTCGCCCAGAACAGGGGCTAGCAGATGCTCCGCCCAGGCGCGGTAGCCGGCTTCCGAGGCGTGGAATCCGTCGACGGCAAAGCCGGCCTGCGGATCGAGGATCGGCAGCCGCGACGCAGGAACCGCGCCGCGCTCCAGGCAGAGGCGCTTGCCCATCCGGTTCATCTCGGTGGCCCTGATCTCGAGAATCCTGCCAAGCAAGGATGGCATCGCCGGCGCCCGCGTGAACTCCAGCACCGGCGACCACACCACGCGCGCCTCCGGCCATTTGGCGCGCAGCGCGTAAAGCAGGCCGCCGAACTCCTTCTTGAAGCGTGGCACCGAGTGGAAGTTCTTGGTGTCGTTGGTGCCGATGGCGAGCACGATATGCGTCCACGGATCGGCCGACAAATTGGGCAGGACATGGTCGCGCACCTGGCCGGAAGTCGCCGAATTGAAGCCGGCCGCCCGCCAGCGCACCGCACTGCCGGTCCGTTCGGAAATCAGGATGGCGAGCTGCGCCGCAAGTCCGTTCTCGGAATGGCCAATGCCGACCGAGGCGGCGGAGGAATCACCCAGCACCAGCAGCGTGATCGCCGGCGCCTTGCCCTGCATCTCATGCATGACCGGACCCCGCGCCGGCAGCATGCGGCTGGTGCGACGGCGCACGCCGAGCCCCTGCCAGACATAGAC
>NZ_RZOI01000450.1:0-5119 GCF_004022645.1 Mesorhizobium sp. M4A.F.Ca.ET.020.02.1.1
GAGATGGCGCAGAGATCGAACTGGTTGGCGACCTGGGTGTTGCGCAACAGCAGGCCTTCGGTCCGCTCGCGCAGCGCCGCGTCGCTAGCCATCAAGGCGATGGTCGGCGCCGCCACCGGCGTCGTCGGCAGGGCCAGCACATCGACCGCGGCCAGCCGCTCGTCCATCGCTGAGGCCAGCGCCTTGCGGCGCCGGATTGTCCGGATATAGACCGACGCGGGGATGGCCAGCGCGCGCGACAACGGCCCGCTGACATGCGGATCGACCGGCACGGAAGCGCCTGTCGCCAGCCAGTCGGCATGGACCTCGGCGCCTTCCATTGACGCGATCGTCGCGCGCCTGGTCGCCGCCCGCATCTCGGCGAGCAGGTCGTCGATCGACAGGTCCGCAACCCGCGCGCCGGCCCGCTCGACCTGGCCCAGGCATCTTTCGAACGCGGTCGCCACCTCGCTTTCGGTGTCCTCGAAAGGAACGCCGCGCGGGATACCGACACGAAGTCCGGCAAGTGGCAACGGCAGATGCAGCGGGGGCACCTCCTCAGCCGCCATCACCGCATCGGCGACGGCACAGGCGGCGACGCTCAGCGCCAGCGGTCCGATCGAATCCAGCGTCGCGGACAACGGATAGGCACCCGTCAGCGGCACCCGACGCGCCGTTGGCTTGAAACCGATGACGCCGTTCAGCGATGCCGGTATGCGCACCGAACCGCCGGTGTCGGAGCCGATGGCGATGTCACAGGTACCTTCGCCGACCGAGACGCCGGCGCCCGAGGACGAACCGCCCGGTATCAGGCTGGCGTCGGTGGCATTGCCGGGCGTGCCGTAATGCTGGTTGGTACCGATCGCGGTGAAGGCGAACTCGGTCATGTTGGTCTTGCCGAGGATGACCGCGCCCGCCTGGCGCAGCCGGCTGACGACGGCGGCGTCGCGCAAGGCGGGCGCGGCGGGCTTGAGCATCAGCGATCCGGCCGTGGTCGCCTCGCCGGCGACGTCGAACAGGTCCTTGATCGAGACGATCGTGCCGTCGAGCGGTCCGAGCGTCACGCCGGCCTTCCGCCGCGCATCGCTGGCGTCAGCGGCTGCTCGCGCTGCCTCCGGGTACAGTCGCACGAACACGCACTCGTCGCTCGCGCGGGTCGCGAGACGCGACAGCAGAATTTCGAGATGATCGCGGACTGATTGCATTTTCGGTGTCGGACTCCGCAAGGCTGCAGCGTCTTTAGAGCATGATCCCGAGAAGTGGGAACCGGTTTTCGGAAAGATCATGCTCCAACAATGAGTTGGATCAGGCATATTTGCACTGCCGGGCCGAAGGGGAGAAGGAACGATGCTCTACAAAGGCGGCTGCCACTGCGGCAAGGTGGCGTTCGAGGTCGAAGGCGAGCTCGGCGGGGCCGTGCGCTGCAACTGCTCGATCTGCGCCCGCAAGGCGGCATTGCTCTGGGCGGTGCCGCATCGGAACCTGCGGCTGCTCGCCTGGGGCGACGACCTCGGCCGTTACACCTTTGGCAAGGGCGCCATCGCCCATCGCTTCTGCCGCTTTTGCGGCATCCATCCCTTCGCCGAGGACGTCGGCGACGGCAGCGAACGCAGCGCCTATGTCAACATCAATTGCCTCGACGGGATCGACCTTGCCTCCGTCCAGATCTTCGACTTCGACGGTCGCTCGGCCTAGCGCAATTCTAGCGATACCCGGTCGCATCGGCCGGCTTGCCGGCATCCTGGACCTCCGGGACATAGCGCCAGGCATCCGGGCGCGAACCATCGAGATCGGTGAAGCCATAGACTTGCGCCAGCCCGCCGCTGGACAGCGACTGCCCGTTCCAGCGCGACCGCTCCGGATCCGCGGCCAGCGCCACGACGGCGCGGCCGACGAAGCGCGGCGTCTCCGAAATGACGAAATGCGGTACCTTGGCGGTCGCGTCGCGCCAGTTCGCCTCGCTGACGCCGAAGGCCTCCAGCATCATTTCGGAACGCAGCCAGCCGGGCGTCAGCGAGACCGACGTGGCGCCATGTGGCGCGAGGTCCTTGGCGTGCGCCCATGCCATGCGCGTCGCCGCCACCTTGGCGAGGTCGTAGAATGGCGACAGCCGGTAGTGGTCTGCATTGTATTCGGCCGTGCCGTCGGTGACTTCGACATGCAGCCCGCCCGGCCGCTCGATCATCAGCGGCAGCGCGTGGTGCGCGGTGATCAGATGCGTGTCGATGGCCAGGCGCAGCAGGCGCAAGCCGTTCTCGAGATCGTGGTCCCAGACCGGCTTGTTCCACTCGAACAGCTTCTCGCCGCCCCACAGATCGTTGACCAGGACATCGAGACGGCCCTGCTCGGCACGGATACGCTCGACCAGTTCGCGCACATCGTCAGCAATCAGATGATCGACCTGGACGGCAATGCCCTTGCCGCCTTGCGCCGTGACCAGCTCAGCCGTTTCCTCGATCGTCTCCGGACGGCCATAGTCCGACTGTTGCGTCCGCGTCGTGCGCCCGGTGACATAGACGGTGGCGCCGGCGGCGCCGAGCTCGACCGCGATGCCACGGCCGGCACCGCGCGTTGCGCCGGCGACAAGGGCGACCTTCCCTTCAAGCATCATCGAAACCTCCCGAACCAAAACACCACAACGAGGGCTGGCGCCTGCTGCGCTCCTAATTTATAAATGATCATTCGTTTATAAATGGATGTCAAGATGACCCGGCCGAAAACGCAACCCGACGAGCAGGTGCTGGAGGTCGCCTACCGGCTGATGCACGCCGAAGGCCCGGAGGCGCTGACCTTCGAGCGGCTGGCGCGGGCATGCGGCCTATCGGGGTCGACGCTGGTGCAGCGCTTCGGGAGCAAGGCGCAGCTGAAGCAACGCACGCTGCTTTATGCCTGGGATGGGCTCGACCGGAAAACCGAAGCGCTGTCCGCCTCGACGCCGAGGACCCCGGCCGGGGCCATCCGGTTGTTGGGTGGTCTATCCAGCGGCTATGGCGACATCGAATCCTATGCCGAAGGTTTGCTGGTGCTGCGCGAGGACCTGCGCGATCCCGTGCTGCGGGCACGTGGCGCCGCCTGGAAAGCGGCGCTAAGCAAGGTGCTCGCCGACTGTTTCGCCGGTATACCCGGCATGCCTCAGGACATCGGCCTGCTGATGGCGTCGCACTGGCAGGGCTCGCTGCTGTGGTGGAGCTTCGATCCCGAAATGGAGCTGACCGCCTATGTCGAGCACAGCCTGGAGCGCTTCGTGGCGGCGATCACGGCGACATCGGCCCGGGCGGCTGCCGGGCCGATGTAGGATGATCGCGCGGGGGCTGGCTAGCCCGCGCGCTTCGGCCCCATCAGCACCGCCACCAGGGCCGCCAGCAGCGTTGCGATGCCGCAATAGGCGAAGGCGCTGGCGACGCCGGCATGGTCGACCAGCAGGCCGCCGAAGACGGCGCCGAGCGCGATCGCCACCTGGAACGTGGCGACCATCAGCCCGCCGGCGCTTTCGGCCTCGTCCGGCGCCGCGCGCACCAGCCAGGTCTGCAGCCCGACCGGCACCGCGCCGAAGGCGAAGCCCCAGGCGGCGACGGCGATCGCCGCCGTCACCGGCGAGGCGCCAAGGGTGAGCAGCACCAGCGCCGACACGGCAATCAGCAGCGGCGCCAGGGCGACCGCGGCCTTCAGGTTGCGCTCGGCCATGAAGCCGCCGGCGAAGTTGCCGAAGAAGCCGCCGATGCCGTAGCCGAGCAGCACCAGCGAGATCGTCTCGATCGGCAGCACCGGAACCACCTCGAGATACGGGCGCACATAGGTGAAGCCGGCAAAGTGACCCGAGGCGACCAGCAGCACGACCAGCAGCGCCGCCCTGATCATCGGCCGCTTCAAGACCTCCAGCAAGGTGCGCACGCTGGCCACGCCGGCCGGCGGCAGCCGCGGGATGGTGGCAAGCTGCACCAAGAGCGCCAGCGCGCCGACGACGGCCGCGATCATGAAGGCGGTGCGCCAGCCCCAGACATCGCCGACATAGGCGCCGACCGGCGCGGCGGTGACGGTGGCGACCGAAACGCCGGTGAGGATGATCGACATGGCGCGCGGCATCAGCCGCATCGGCACGAGCCTCAGCGCCATCGCCGCCGACATCGACCAGAAGCCGCCGAGCGCGACGCCGAGAACCACCCGGGCCAGAAGCAGCATGGTCAGCGAGGAAGCAAAGGCTGCGAGCAGATTGGAGACGATGAGCAGAACCGTCAGCATCCACATCACCAGCCGGCGGTCAAGCCGCTTGGTGACGATGGCCATGGTCGGCGCCGCGATCGCGCCGACCACCGCCGTCGCCGTCACCGCTTGCCCGGCCGCGCCCTCGCTGACGCCGAGGTCCTGCGCCAGCCGCGTCAGCAGGCTGGCCGGCAGGAATTCCGCAGTCACAAGGCCGAACACCCCGAGCGCCAGCGACACCACCGCGCCCCAAGCAGGCTCTGATCGTTCTTGAGAGTCGGCGCTGTCTAGAACAGCGGCGTCGATGACGCCCGTGGTGGGTTCGGTCATGGCTAAATCTCCGATCTGTTTGCGCGCCACTTAGGAAATGACCGGCTCGGCCTCCACCCGTTACATGCTTCGCGGGCGCGCTCTGCCAGTCCGACTTGTTTGCGGCGCAACATTTGGCTGACATGCAACATAGGAAGTGACGCGATGGAGTTTCCATGCTAGAAACGCCGAAATGAATTACAATTCGTCCAGAACCGCACTGCCGGCTTCCGGCGATCCTTTGACCGACATGCTACGCGGCCTCCGCCTCGACGGCGTCGACTATGGTCGCTGCGTGCTGGGGGAACCCTGGGCGGTGTCCTTTCCCGCGCAGAAGGCGGCGCGCTTCCACTTCATCGGCCAGCAAGGCTGCTGGCTGTTCTCGCCGGCGAAGGAATGGATCGAGCTGTCGGTCGGCGACGCGCTGCTGATCCCGCGCGGCGACGAGCACGTTCTGGCCAGCGCGCCGGGCGTGCCTGCCGTGCCGATCGGCCGCTACAGCATCGAGCCGGTTTGCGAGAACATCTACGACGTCTCCAATGGCTGCGATGGCTGCAAGACCCTGCTGTTCTGCGGCAGCATGCATTTCAATCTCGACGGCTCGCATCCGCTGCTCGACATGATGCCGGAC
>NZ_RZOI01000451.1:0-5117 GCF_004022645.1 Mesorhizobium sp. M4A.F.Ca.ET.020.02.1.1
GGTCTGCAGCTCGCCGTCGAGATGCTCCAGCGTCAGCGAGGCGCCGGCCATTTCCAGCGAGGTGCAGTAATTGCCGACCCAGGTCGCATGCACCGAGACGCCGATGTCGTCGAGCCGCTGCTTGACGCGCCGGTTCATGATGTAGAGCTCCATCAACGGCGTCGAGCCGAGCGAGTTGACCAGCACCGCGACCTTGTCGCCACGCGACGGCGCCATCTCGGCAATGATCCTGTCCAGCATCTCGTCGGTGATCTCGTCAGCGGTCCTGAGCTTGCCGCGCGCGATGCCGGGCTCGCCATGGATGCCCATGCCGATCTCCATCTCGTCGGCGCCGATCTCGAAGTTCGGCCGCCGCGTCTGCGGCAGCGAGCAGGGCGACAGCGCCACGCCCATAGTGAAGGTGTGGTCGTTGGCCTTCCTGGCGATGCGCTCGACTTCGTCGAAGGAGAGCATGCGGTCGCAGGCCGCGCCCGCCGCCTTGAAGATGAAGAAATTGCCGGCGACGCCGCGCCGCTTGCCCCGCTGGTCGCGCGGCGCAGAGGCCACGTCGTCGGTGGTCAGCACCGTGCGCACCTCGATGTCGTCCATCGCCGCCATCTCGGCCGCCATGTCGAAATTCATCACGTCGCCGGCATAGTTGCCGTACATGAACAGGACGCCAGCGCCGCGGCTCACCGCCTTGGCGCATTCGAGGATCGGGTCCGGCGGCGGCGAGGCAAAGACATTGCCGACCGCCGCGGCATCCGCCAGCCCCTTGCCGACGAAGCCGAGAAAGGTCGGCTCGTGGCCCGAGCCGCCGCCGATGACCAGCCCGACCTTGCCTGGCCGTGGCCCGTCGCGGGCGATGATCGAGCGCGGGCTGCCGTCCACGCTCCTGAGGTGGCGAGGATGCGCGGCCAGTATTCCTTCCAGCATCTCGTCGACGGAACGGTTGCCGTCGTTGATGATCTTCTTGGTCTGCACCGGCATGCTCCCGATCTCGGTTTTTTCGCGATATTAGAGGCTGTTACCGGGATTGCCACCCCGGCAACCGCGCCTCAAGCCGCGATCTTTTCCCGCGCCGCACTTATCTCAACGCAGGCCTTGGCCGCTTCCTTGCCCTTGACCTGGAAGTGCTCGAAGAAGAAGCGGTGGTGCTCGGCGCTGTCGTGATAATTGTGCGGCGTCAGCACCGCCGAAAGCACCGGCACGCCGGTCGCGAGCTGCACGGTCATCATGCCGTCGAGGACGGCGCCGGCGACGAAATCGTGCCGGTAGATGCCGCCATTGACGACGAAGGCGGTGCCGAGGATCGCGGCATAGCGGCCGGTCTCGGCGAGGGTCTTGGCATGCAATGGGATCTCGTAGGCGCCGGGCACGTCGAAGACATCGACGGCGAAGCGGCCGCCGCCGAGAACGGCAAGCTCCGCCTCGAACGCAGTGACGCACTGGTCGACGATGTCGGCATGCCAGCGCGCCCGAATGACGGCGACGCGAACGATTTCATAGTCTTTCGGGGAATGCTGATTCATGGGTCCATCCTTCCGTTTCGAACCAGAATCAGGACGCACGATACGAAAACCCGGCCCGCGCGAGCGGCCCGTCCTTCCGTTCGTTCTCTTTCATCCGGACTGTGACCGTCGGCTCCGGAATCACACCGGATCTGCTGACCTTCCTTTCCGGGAAGCGCTCGCGGGCTTGAGCCGAGGCTCTTACCGCCGGTGGGGACTTTCACCCCGCCCTGAGAACTTTGACGGTGAAGCTATGGAGGGGGAGGGCGGCGCTGTCAATTAGCGCCGTCGCCGCAGCTGCCAATCTTCCTCCTTGTGGCTAACCACGCTCCGGGAACATCGCCTTCAGCCCCTCGCGTGAGGCCTTGGCGACGCCGCGCTCGGTGATCAGGCCGGTGACAAGCCGCGCCGGCGTGACGTCGAAGGCCGGGTTTGCCGCGGGCGTCGCTTCCGGCGAGACGCGCACCTGCGCGATCTCGCCCTTGGCGTTCTTGCCCCAGACCAGCGACACCTCGTCGCCGGAGCGCTCCTCGATCGGGATTTCTGCAAGCCCGTCGCCCACCGTCCAGTCGATGGTCGGAGAGGGCAGCGCGACATAGAACGGCACGTCGTTGTCGGAGGCGGCGAGCGCCTTGAGATAGGTGCCGATCTTGTTGCAGACGTCGCCATCCGCGGTGGTGCGGTCGGTGCCGACGATAACCATGTCGATCTGGCGACGCTGCATCAGATGGCCGCCGGCATTATCGACGATCAGCGTGTGCGGCACGCCGTGGCCGGCCATCTCCCAGGCGGTCAGCTGGGCGCCCTGATTGCGCGGCCTGGTCTCGTCGACATAGACATGGACCGGAATGCCGGCTTCGGTTGCCAGATATATTGGCGCGGTTGCGGTGCCGTAATCGACCGTCGCCAGCCAGCCGGCGTTGCAATGGGTCAGGATGTTGACCGTCTCTCCCGGTGCTTTTCGCGCCGCGATTTGCTTGATGATGGCAAGCCCGTTCTCGCCGATGGCGCGGTTCAGCCCGACATCCTCGTCCGCGATCTCGGCGGCGCGCCGATAGGCGGCCCCGGCCCGCTCGGCCGGCGGCAGCGGCTTCAGAACCCGCCGCATCTCGTCAAGCGCCCAGCGCAGGTTGATCGCCGTCGGGCGTGTCGCGTGCAGTGTCTCCCAGACGGCGTCCAACGCCGCATCCGACGGGTCGTCTTCCATCTGGATGGCGACGCCATAGGCGGCGGTGACGCCGATCAGCGGCGCGCCGCGCACCCACATGTCGCGGATCGCGGTGGCGATACCGGCAACGGTGCCGATCGTCTCGATGCGGAACTCATGCGGCAGCCAGCGCTGGTCAATGATCTCGACCGAGCGGCCGTCATCGCTCAGCCAGATGGTGCGGTAGTGGCGGTCGCCGACGTTCAAAGGCTGCTCTCCTGTTCGATCAGCGCGGCCAGGCTGTTGACCTCGTCGATGCTGTATATCTGGCGCCGGTTGACGGCGAGATGGCGGCCGAACTTCAGTGCCTTTGCTTCGCATGTGGCGCGCAGATCCTGATCGGCAATGGTCTCGAAATCGGCATTGTGGGCGAGGCCGAGGATGCGCCGGTGCACCTCGATGCCGGCAAAGCCGAGCAGGTCGGTCCAGATCGAGTGCAGCATGTGGTCGAGCGCCTGCTCGGCGCCGAGCAGATCGCCTTGATCCTCGAACAGGCTTCTGTGGTAGAGCATGCCGGTGCGCTCGGTCCGCCACAGATGCGAGAACTCGGCGCGGAACACGGCCCAGGTTTCGGCGGTGACCCCGAGCAGGTAGGCGCGCATGGCGTCGCGCCTGCCTTTGTCTTCATGGCCGTGCTGCGAGAAGAATGACATCCAGAAATTGGCGAGCAGCATGCCAACGTCGAAGGCGATCGGGCCATAGAAGGCGAACTCCGGATCGATCATCCGGGTTTCGGTATCGGTGACCATGATCGAGCCGGAATGCAGGTCGCCATGCAAGAGCGTCTCGGCGTTGGCGGCGAACAGATGTTTCAGACGCTGCGCCTCGACCTTGAGGTCGCGGTCTGCGCGCAGCTCGGCGACCAGGCCGTCGAGCTGCGGCGACGTATGCCGGTTCAGCTTGGCGTCGAAATAGGGATCGGTGAACACCAGGTCCTCGGTGATGCCGCATAGCTCGACATTGTCGGCGAACAGCGCCAAATCGGCTTTGCGGTCCTTGGTCGGCATATGCAGGTCGGAGCCGCGGAACAGGGTGCGGGCCATGAACAGGCCGATGTCGCGGGCGATGTTCGGCAGTTGCCGGCCTTCGATCAGCGCACGCCGCAGGATGATGTGCGGCGGCGCCAGATATTCCATGACGATCAGCGCCTGGGCCTCGTCGAAATGGTGGATCGACGGCACCGAGCCGGGCGCTCGGCGCTCCTGCCTTGTCAGCGCGTGATACTCGAAGAACGAGCGTTTCAACGGCAGCGGCCAGCTGTCGCCGACCAGCCGCACATAGGGCAGGGCCTGCTTGACGACGACCGCGCCTTCGTCGCCCTCGACGATGAACACCAGGTTGAGATTGCCGTCGCCGACCTCACGCACCTTCCAGCGTCGGGCATCCTTGCCGATCTGCGCGGTGACGGCCTCATTGGCGCCGAGGCGCGCCGGCAGCGTTTCGACCGATAGTGCTTCGAACGGCAGTTTCTGCGTCATCATCATCCTCTCGCTTATGCGCTCCGAACATAAAGGAGGCATGGCGGCGGGGCCAAGCTAGGAAGCATGCTGGCAATTGTCAATCGTGTTGACAATTGCCGATATAGCCCATAGCGTCGGGATCAGGGAGGAATGAATGGGCACTGGTGCCGTGTTCCGCGTGGACGGCCTAAGGAAGTCCTTTGGCCATATCGAGGTGCTTGGCGGCATCTCGCTCGACTTGCATGCGGGCGAAGTCACCGTGCTGATGGGCGCCAACGGCGCCGGCAAATCCACCCTGGTCAAGATCGTCAGCGGCGTCTACGAGCTCGGCGGCGGCACGATGCATCTCGCCGGCGAGGACTTCGCGCCGAACACGCCGGCCGAGGCGATCCGCGCCGGCGTCGTCACCGTGCATCAGAACATCAATGACGGGGTCGTCGCCGACCTCGACGTCGCCACCAATCTGACGCTGGACCGCCTGAGCGGCAGCGGCGTGCCGACCTTCTTCAATCCCGGCCGCGTGCGCCGCGAGGCCAGGGCCGTCGCCGATCGCATGGGGCTCGCCATCGACCTCAAGGCCCGGGTCAGCGATCTCTCGCTGGCAGACCGGCAGATGGTGGCGATCGCGCGGGCCATGGCGCACCGGCCGAAAGTGCTGATCCTCGACGAGCCGACCTCGTCGCTGTCCAGCGCCGAGGCCGACCGGCTGTTCCAGCTCATCGACCGGCTGCGCGAGCAAGCGGTGGCGATCCTCTACATCTCGCATCGCATGTCCGACATCCGCCGGCTCGCCGACCGCATCGTCTCGATGCGCGACGGCGTGGTGAGCGGCCTGTTCGACACCAAGCCGCTCGACTATGAGGGCGCCGTCAACGCCATGCTCGGCCGCAAGATCCATCTCGACCGGGTGGTCGCGAGAAGCTCGGCGCGCGCTGTCTTCAACACGGAAGGCCTGCGGAT
>NZ_RZOI01000452.1:0-5080 GCF_004022645.1 Mesorhizobium sp. M4A.F.Ca.ET.020.02.1.1
GCGCCCGGCTCGAACACCAGCGCGCGGGCAAGCGCCACGCGCTGCTGCTGGCCACCGGAAAGCTGCGCCGGCAATTTCTTCTCATGGCCCTTCAGCCCGACGCGCTCGACCATCTCGGCGACGCGGCGCTTGACCTCGGAGGCGGATTTCTTGCGCACCTTGAGCGGGAAGGCGATGTTCTGTTCGACGCTCATGTGCGGGAACAGCGCATAGCCCTGGAACACCATGCCGGCGGCGCGCTGCTCGGCCGGACGGTCGGTGATGTCGATGCCGTCGCTGAACAACTGCCCCTCGCTCGGCTGCACGAAGCCGGCGAGGATCATCAGGAAGGTCGTCTTGCCGGAGCCCGACGGCCCGAGCAGGGTCAGGAACTCGCCGCGGCCGATATCGAGCGTCAGATTGTCCAGCGCCCGGAACGAGCCGAAGCTCTTGCCGATCCCGTTCGCCTTGATTTCTGCGGCCCGGCCGGGTTGCTGCATTCCTGCCTCTTCCTTGGTGGCTGGATGAAATCGTAGGGCAGGGCGACGGCTCACCGCAACCGAATAGTTTTCGCCTGATCGGCAAATTTGATTCACGGGTGGTGGGTTTGGGTGGAATGGATGGCGCGCTCTCAATACGGCCCGACCCTGTTCTCCGACAGCTTCGATCGCAGCCATCCGCCGAACGCCTGCAGCACCGGATGGTTGGCCTTGGCATGCTCCGACACCAGGAAGTATGACCGCGGCGATTTGATCGCGATGTCGAATGGGCGCACCAGCCGGCCCTCGTTCAGCGCCTTGCGGCTGGTCAATTCGTCACCCATGGCGATGCCCTGGCCGGCGATCGCCGCCGAGAAGACGAGGTTCATGTCGGAAAAGAAGATGCCGCCCTCGGTGTCCGGATTCTCCACCTTGGAAAGCGCCAGCCAGCGTGCCCAGTCCTCGGTGTCGCCGAGATGCAGGAGATTGGCGCGCAGCACGTCGGCGGGCTTGGAAAAGCCACCCACCTTGTTGAGCAGCGTCGGGCTGCAGAGCGGCGTGAACGAGATCTCGCACAAAAGCTCGGCCGCGCGGTTCGGCCAGTTGCCGACGCCGAAGGCGATGAAGGCATCGGCGTCTGGATTGCTGACGTCGTCGAGGCGCCTCGGCGTCAGGATGTGCAGGGCGACATCGGGATACATCTGCCGGAACTCGCCGATATGGGTGCAGAGGAACAGCGAGGCGAAGCCCGGCGTGCAGGAGACGGCGAACGAGCCGCCGACGCCGGTGCCGGCATTGCGCCCCACCGCGTCGCCGAGAACGGTCAGCGCCTTGCGCACGTCGCTGGCATAGCGCTGGCCGCGCGGGGTGAGCGCGACGCCCTTGCCGATGCGCTCCAGCAGGTCGAAGCCGAGGTCGCGTTCGAGCAGGCGAAGCTGGTGCGAGACGGCGCTGCGAGTGAGGTGCAGTTCGTCGGCGGCGCGCCAGACGCTGCCATGACGGGCGAAGCTGTCGAGGGCACGCAGGGCTTGTGTGGATGGTATGCGCAAGGGACCTCAGGTGAACCGAATTTGCACGAGCCGGGAAAACATATCACTTTTTGAAAGGCCGCTTCACTGCTTTCTTCTGGCCATGGAGCAACCGGCCACGACATCGGCGCAAGCGACGGCACTTGCCTGCCTCGACGACATCCAGCCGTCGCTGTCGGCATGGACGCGGACCATCTTCGACTTCGGCGAGACCGCCTGGCGCGAGTACCGGTCGGCCGCCTGGTATGTCGAACGGTTGAAGCGCGAGGGCTTTTCCGTCGAGGAAGGCTCGGGCGGCATGCCAACCGCGTTTTGCGCCCACTGGACCAATGGCGTCGGCCCGACCGTCGGCATGTATGCCGAATATGACGCCGTGCCCGGCAACTGCCAGGATGCCGCCACGGTGAAGCGGCCGCGCCCCGGCCTCGGCTTCGAGGCCGGTGGCCATACCGATCCGCATTCGGGGCTGGGCATCGCCAGCCTCGGCGGCCTGCTCGCCACCAAGGCGGCCATGCAGCGCCACGGCGTACAGGGCACGCTGCGCTTCACCGGCGAGCCGGCGGAGAAGGTAAGGGGCTCGAAGCCGATCCACGCCGCCAGGGGCTATTATGACGGCCTCGCCGGCATGATCTCCTTCCATCCTTTCTACATGCTGCCGCTCTGCAACACGGCGCGCTGGGACACGCATTGCGGCGCCGCCTACGCGATGATCTACCGCTTTGTCTGCGACGAACCCGAAAAGTGGGTTCGCGCAAGCGATGGCGCGCCGATCCCGCAGGCGCATTCGGCGGTCAGGGCGCCGGGCGCCAACGACGCGCTGATGACGATGTACATGGCCTCCAAGACGCTGCGCGATTCCATGCTGCCGCACCAGGGCGGCTGGTCGATCAGCGAGGCGATCCTGACCGCAGGCCAGGCGACCGCCGACAATCTGCCGGCAGGGCTGGCCGAGATCCAGTATATGATCCGTGTGCCGACCATTGCCATGGCCGAGCAGGTCACCGACGTGCTCGACCGCAATGCGGCCGCGGCCGCGGCGATCAGCGGCTGCCGCTACGAGCGCCATTGGGTGTCGAAGTCGCGGCCCGGCCTCGCCAATCACGCCATGGCTGGGCTCGCCTATGAAGCGCTCTCGACCGTTGGGCCGCCGCGCTGGGACGAGAAGGCGAAGAAAATCGCCCGCGAAATCCAGGTCAATGCCGGCGGTACGGCGGCAGAACACCCGTTCATCGACGAACTGGAGCGGCTGATCATGCCGCAGGAGGCCGAGGCGATCCTGCGCCGCGACTTGCCGCCCTCGCAGGTGAACTCGACCTCGGACGACTACACCGACATGAGCTGGCATGCGCCGACGGCGCGTTTCTATGTCGCGCGCCCGGCGCTGCGCTCGGCAAACGGCCATGCCTGGCCAGGCTGGGTGATGAACGCGCTGGGCGGCATTGCCGCGACGATCGACCCGATGGTGACCTGCGCTTCGAAGACGATCGCGCTGACGGCGCTGCGCCTGCTCGAGGACAAGGCCGCGCGCGATGCGGCGATGGACGAGTTCGTCGCCCGCACCGGCGGCGGCGTCGGCGGCGCGAATTGGATCGCGCCGCTTTGCGACTACGAGCCGCCGATCAATTTCCGCTGGCCGGAATATGTCGCCACGGCGCGCGGGCGCGACTGGTGGATCCCGGCCGCCTCCACTGCATGACCGATCAACAACCCCACGAGGAGAACAACCATGACCGTCCATGACCGCGTCGTCGCCGAGCCGTTCTCGCTGCAGCGCCGCAACCCCGCCGGCGGCACCAAGCCGCTGACCGCCTGGGGCTTCGCCAACGAGACCGATGTGCTGACCGACGTGCTGCTTGGTTCGCCCAACTTCCTGCGCCACCTGTCGACAAGCTCGCTGTCGAGAAAACATCTGCGCGAGGCGCCCTGCAACGTCCAGATCGCGCAGGCGCAGCACAAGGACCTTGTCGCGGCATACGAGCATTTCGGCGTCAACATCCACTGGCACGAGCCGACCCCGGAACTGCCGATGCAGGTCTATTCGCGCGATTCCAGCGTCATGACGCCCTACGGCGCCTTCATCACCGCCATGGCCAACTGGTGGCGGCGCGGCGAGAACTACGCCGCCATCCGCACCTATGAAAAGCTCGGCATCCCTATCTACGATATGGTGACCGCCGGTACCTTCGAAGGCGGCGACTTCAACGTCATCGAGGACGGCGTGGTGTTGATCGGCTGCGGCGGCGCTCGCACCCAGGAGGAGGGCGCCCGCCAGGTGCAGGCCTGGTTCGACAAGGAAGGCTGGGAGACGCGCATCGCCTTCATCGACGAATACTATGTCCATATCGACCTGATGGTTGTGCCGATCGCCGAAAAGCTTA
The DNA here is from genome assembly GCF_004022645.1 of Mesorhizobium sp. M4A.F.Ca.ET.020.02.1.1. Classification (NCBI taxonomy): domain Bacteria; kingdom Pseudomonadati; phylum Pseudomonadota; class Alphaproteobacteria; order Hyphomicrobiales; family Phyllobacteriaceae; genus Mesorhizobium; species Mesorhizobium sp. M4A.F.Ca.ET.020.02.1.1. The sequence continues at coordinate 3,865 of NZ_RZOI01000452.1, forward strand.
CCGCGGTCTGCCTCGCCTGCACCGAGCCCGGCATCGTCGACTGGCTGAAGGGCAAGGGCCACGAGATCATCGACGTGCCCTTCCAGGACACGATGGCGCTCGGCTGCAACTTCATGTCGCTCGGCAAGGACAGGGTGATCGCGCCGACATCGAGCCAGACGCTGATCGAAAAGCTGCGGGCGCGCGGCTTCGAGGTCGCGGCCGTCGATATGAGTGAGATCTCCAAGACCGGCGGCGGCATCCACTGCATGGCGCAGGCGCTGAAGCGCGAGAAGGCGTAAGGGGCAACGGCGGCGAAGCTGCCAATCTCCCCCTTGTGGGTCCCTTGTGGGGCAGATGTCCGGCAGGACAGAGGCGGCGCGAAAGAGGGTCGATCTGTCCCGTTTCGCTTCCCGCTCTACGCTGCGCCGGTCCATTCAGCGTATCGCCTCAGGCCCATGCCGGCGAACAGCATGACCATCATGATGGTGAAGAAGAAGGCCATGCCGAGGTAGAAGAAATTCGCTATCGGCGAAACCTTGACATACCGCACCTGCTTGAACGGCACGCCGCTCGGCTTTGTCGCCGCCAGTCCGAGCCAGAAGAAGAAGGTGACGGCAACGAGCACGCCGATATAAGGATCCATCCAGTCCGGCACCCTGACGAAGCCGAAATTGAACGCAAACGCCCGGTTCGCTGACAACAGCAGCCCAGACGATATCGAGCAGGCAAACATCAGGCGTTTCATGCGGTGTTCCCCTCCATGGTCCACATCCGCCGCGATGTATAATTTGCGTTGATTGAAATTCTGTTATTCCTGCCCGTTAAGATTGTAGGCAAAGGCGGAAGATCGCCGGTAAACGCGAGCACCCAACTAGCGCGCCGTGCAGCGGATCGTCCGTTGAGAAATTCAGTTCGCAATGGCGGGCCGCGCTGCCCGCCATTGCTTGCGTCACAGCTAACATAAGCGCACACTAAAAGGCAGGAAGGGGGGCTCACCACAAAAACGGGAGGAAAGCATGAATGCCATGAGCTTCACCACCCTTGAGGGCGGCAAGACGACGCTCGACGCCGCGGCCCTTGATGCCCTTTCGGCTCGGATACGCGGCACCGTGCTGCGGGAAGGCGACGCGGCCTACGACGACATGCGCAGCATCTGGAACAGCATGATCGACCGGCGGCCCGCGCTGATCGTATGCTGCGTTGGTGCATCCGATGTCGTTACCGCCGTGAATTT
>NZ_RZOI01000453.1:0-5079 GCF_004022645.1 Mesorhizobium sp. M4A.F.Ca.ET.020.02.1.1
CGCCCACCGTGCGCGCCGTCGGCGGGCCGGCGATCCGCAACATGGCAAGCGTCGGCGGCAATCTCTTCGCGCCTGCGCCCTACGGCGACTTCGCCGTCGCGCTGCTTGCGCTGGACGCGAACGTCGCCACCGAGGATAGCGAAGTGCCGATCGAGACCTTCCTGGCCGGACGCGACGCCAGCCGTTCCATCGTCACCTCCGTCACCTTCGCCCTACCCCGCGCGGAGAGCTTCCGTTTTCTCAAAGTGTCACGGGTCAAGCCCAAGGGCGTCTCGGTACTCAGCATCGCCGCGCTCTTGCAGCGGATAGACAACGGCACGGTCACCGCCGCGCGGATCGCACTTGGCTGCATGGCCGACCGGCCGATGCGTGCCAGAGCGGCCGAGAAGGCGCTGCTTGGCTGCAGGCTGACGCCTGACGAGATCGCGCCGGCGCTGGCTATGGCAAACGAAGGCACAACGCCGATTACCGATCCGGTCGCCAGCGCCTGGTATCGCGCCGAAGTGCTGCCGGTCCATCTCGGCCGGCTGCTGCTCGCATGATGCCCGTCGCCCAAAAACGCGTAGCGGTTTTGGGATTGCGACAGGCAGGAAGTCTCACACGTCGGGGGCGCGCGTCTGTCCGGATATCCGGGCAGGCGCGCTGGGAGGAAAGACATGGTGAAGGTCCCGGTCCAGTTCACGCTCAACGGTTCCGAGAAAGCCGAGTTCATCGACAGCGGCGCGACACTGCTGCACGCGCTGCGGGACAAGATCGGTGACACCTCGCCGAAAGGCGGCTGCCACCAGGGCACTTGCGGCGCCTGCTCGGTCATCATCGACGGTGAGCTGAGGCTCTCCTGCCTGACGCTGGCGGAGACCTGCAACGGCGCCGTCATCAGGACGACGGCAGGTCTCGCCGAGGGCGGCGTGCTGCATCCGCTGCAGCGCGCCTTCCTCGATGCCTTCGCCACCCAATGCGGCTTCTGCACGCCGGGCATGATCATGGCCGCCAAGGTGTTGCTCGACCGCACGCCCAATCCCAGCCGCGAAGAGGTGGTCGAGGCGCTATCCGGCAACATCTGCCGCTGCACCGGCTATGAGCCGATCATCCAGGCCGTGCTCACCGCCGCGCGTTCCAATTCGCAGAACGTGGCCTGAGGGGACCAAAAGAATGGAACTGCGCAAGAGCTATTTCGCCGATCAGCGCAATGACGGCCTGCACGAGATCGGCCAGGGACGGCCGCGGCTCGATTCGCCCGGCCATGTCACCGGCAAGACCGCCTATTTCGCCGACCGCAATTTTCCGGGCATGCTGCATTTGAAGATGGTGCGCAGCCCGCACCATCACGCCCGCATCCGCGCGATCGACACCTCGGAAGCCGAGAAGCACCCGGGTGTGGTGAAGGTGCTGACGGCCAAGGACGTGCCGCACAATGTCTACACCATCCTGATCCTGATCCAGATCGGCCCCGAGGACGAAACAGTGCTCGCCGACGGCAAGGTGCGCTGGAAGGGCGAGGCGGTGGTGGCGGTGCTGGCCGAGACCGAGCGCGCGGCGCAGGAGGCAGCTGCCAAGGTCAAGGTCGACTACGAGGTGCTGCCGGCCGTCTTCGACATGGAGGAGGCGCTAAAGCCCGGCGCGCCGCTCGTCAACGAGTACCACGGCCAGAACCACTACCTGTATGACAGCGGCGAGTGCCGCAAGGTGCGCTTCGGCGATGTCGAGGCGGGCTTTGCCGAGGCCGACCACATCCTCGAGCAGACCTACCAGTCCTCGCCGATCGAGCATGCGCCGACCGAGACGACCGGCTGTGTCGTAGCGCCCGAGGGCAACGACCGCTTCACCTGCTACACCAACACGCAGGCGATGTTCTTCACCCTCGACAACGCCTCGATCATCCTGCAGATGCCCGGCAGCAAGCTCCATTTCGTCGGTGGCACGGTCGGCGGCGGCTTCGGCGGCAAGGTCGACGTCATCGTCGAGCCGATCGCCATCCTCGGCGCAAAGTTAACCGGACGACCGGTCTGTTTTATCTACAGCCGCGAGGAGGAGATGCAGATCTCGTCGCCCCGCGCTGCCGAGAAGGTCGTCATAAAGGACGGCGTCATGAAGGATGGCCGCATCGTTGCCCGCAAGGTCACCGGCTACACCGATGCCGGCGCGTACTCCCGCCATTCGCCCTATGGCGCTCAGAAGGGTGCGGCGCACTATCCCGGCCCCTACACGATCCCCAACGTCTGGATCGATACTTATTGCGTCTACACCAACCGCACCCCCTCCTCCGCCATGCGCGGCTTCGGCGTCACCATCGGCGACTTTGCGCTGGAGGTGCAGATGGACAAGCTGGCGCGGCTGATCGCCATGGACCCGCTCGAGTTCCGCTTCATCAATGCCTACCGCGACGGCGACATGAAGGCGCATCGCCAGCCGACCGAGGGCGCGGCGCTGATCGAGTGCATGCAGGAAGCCTCGCGCGCCGCCAACTGGCCGGTGGCGGAGAAATACATGGCGATCTCGTCCTACAGGAAGGGAGGCTGAGATGGCGATACGGCGCGGACGCGGCGTCGCCGCGATCAACTATCCGACCGGCATGAATCTCGGCGGCGACCCGACCCAGGCGCTGGTTCATTCGACCCCGACCGGCAATTTTATGGTCACCCTTTCCAGCGTCGATCTCGGCCAGGGCATGAAACAGATCATGGCGCAGATCTGCGCCGAGACCATCGGCGTGCCGCCCGCCCGCGTCATCGTCGACACCGCCGATACCGACACCGGGCCGCACTGCATGGGCACCTTCGCCTCGCGCGGCACGCACCGCGCCGGCAACGCCGTCATCCAGGCTGCGAGGGAAGCTCGCCAGGTGATGCTGGAAGTGGCGGCGGAAGAGCTGGAAGTCAACGCCTCGGACCTCGAAACCGACGGCCAAGGCAACGTATTGGTGAAGGGCGCGCCGCAGAAATCGATTTCGATCTTCGACGTTGCGCTGTCGGCGCATTTCAAGCGCGGCCGCTCGATCTCTGGGCGCGGCATGTTCTTGATCCCGCGCTCCTATCCGGAGAAGGAGACCGGCGCGATGAAGCCGTCGACCTGCTACGCGCATGCCTGCACGGTGGCCGAGGTCGAGGTCGACGACGAGACGGGCGAAGTGACGGTGCTCAACGTCAAGAACGTCTTCGAGATCGGCCGCGCCCTGAACCCGAAGATGGTCGAGCAGCAGCTCGTCGGTGGTTCCTGGATGGGCATCAGCCATGCCCTCTACGAGACGACGGAGCCCTATTATCCGAACCGCGACCATGGCGGCACCGATTTCAACCAGTATCTGATGCCCGGTCCCGGCGATCTCGCCGAGACCGAGATCATCGTGCTGGAACGGCCGTCGGCGGACGGTCCCTTCGGCGCCAAGGGACCGGGCGAGATGTGCGCCAACCCGCAGATCCCCGCCGTCGCCAATGCCGTTTTCGACGCCGTCGGCGTTCGCATCGACACGCTGCCGATCACGCCGGAACGCATCCTGCGCGCGCTGAAGGCGCAGGCCGCGGGCTGAGCGGGCGATGACACGCGCCGACGCCGAACAGATCGCGGCTTCGCCGGAAGCGGTGGCGGCGCGCCTTGCCGCCTCGCGCTATCTCGCCGACGACAGCCTTGCGACGGCGATCTTCCTGGCCATTCGCCTCGGCAAGCCGCTGCTGCTCGAAGGCGCGCCGGGCGTCGGCAAGACCGAAGCCGCCAAGGCAGTGGCCGAACTGCTCGGCCGTGAGCTGGTGCGCCTGCAATGCTATGAAGGCATCGACGCCGCGCATGCGCTCTATGAATGGAACTACCAGCGCCAGTTGCTCGCCATCCGCCATGCCGGCGAGCACGAGATCGACATCTATGACGACCGCTTCCTGATCGCGCGGCCTCTGCTGCAGGTGCTGCGCGCGCCGGAACAGCGTGTGCTGCTCGTCGACGAGATCGATCGCTCCGACCACGAATTCGAAGCCCTGCTGCTTGAATTCCTCTCCGATTTCCAGATCAGCATCCCGGAACGCGGCACGATCCGCGCCGCAACGCAGCCGATCGTCATCCTGACCTCCAACCGCACCCGCGAGCTGGCCGAGGCGCTGCGCCGGCGCTGCGTCTACCACTGGATCGGCTATCCCGACGCCGCGCGCGAGGCCGAGATCATCATGCTGCGCGCGGGCGATGTCGCCGAGGCGACGGCGCGCGCGGTGGCCAATGCCGTGCAGCAGATCCGCGCCCGCCCGCTGGCCAAGCCGCCCGGCATCGCCGAGGCGGTGGAATGGGCGAATGCCGCCACCATTCTCGAAAAGGGCGGCAACCCGTGGCCGGAAGCCTTTCTCCGCGCCATCGGCTTGCTGATCAAGGACGAGGAAGATCTGTCCGCGATCGCGCCGGAACTTGGGAAGATCGTCGAGGAGGCGTTGGGTGATGAGTAATCGCAACGCGCCAGCGCAATACCCCTGGGCTAATTCGCAACGCTGGCGGGACAGCGCCCCCCTCTGTCCTGCCGGACATCTCCCCCACAAGGGGGGAGATCAGACGTCACGCCGGCTCTCGCCAATTTTCAACGTCGCAAGATCAAGCCGAGCGCCCAAGCTGCCAATCTCCCCCCTTGAGGGGGAGATGTCCGGCAGGACAAAGGGGGGCGCGAAGGAATGAGGCGTGCGGAAAAACTGCCTCGTGCCGCCGAGCCCTTACTGGGCTTCGCCCGCTTGCTGCGCCATCACGCCTTTCCCATCGCCCCCGAGCAAGTCTCCAGCTTCATGCAGGCGGTCACACTGCTCGGCCCCCGATTGATGAACGACATCCGCGAGGCCGCGCTGGCGACGCTCGCGCCTTCGCCCGACCGTCGCATCGAATTCGAGGCGCATTTCCGCGCCCATTTCTACGCCGACGCCAGACCCTCGATCGCAGGCGAAGAAGACGAGGAAACCCGCATCAAGGACGATCGTGGCACGCGCGAGGAAGAAAGCCAGGCCGCTCGCCATGAGAAGGGCGGCGATCTGTTCTCGGCGCGCGAGCAGTTGAGCAGCCGCGATTTCCAGCGCGACGCCGACGGTCTTAGCGCATTCCGCCACGGGCTCGCCTCCGCCC
>NZ_RZOI01000454.1:0-5077 GCF_004022645.1 Mesorhizobium sp. M4A.F.Ca.ET.020.02.1.1
ATGTTCATGAAGCATGTCATTCGACTCGCATTGCTTGCCACGTTATTGGCCTCGATGGAGGCCAGAGCCGAGACGCTGCCGCTGCCGGCAAATCTCATCGGGGCGGCTTCCGATGCCGGTGAAGCGCTCTTGATCGAGGCCGATGCCCGCGAAGCCTATTTTACGCTGGCCATAAATTTCGTCACCCAGAAGAACCAAGCTTTTTGTGGGGTGGCCAGCAGTGTCATGGTTCTGAATGCCATTGGCGTTCCAGCCCCACCGGTGCCCGAGTATGACCCCTACAGCACCTTCACTCAGGACAATCTTCTGGATGCCCGCAGCGAGCAGGTCATTCCGGCTGAGACAATCAAAAAGCAGGGCATGACTTTAGATGAATTGGGTGGCCTTCTTGCGTTGCAGCCCGTGCAGGTTGAGGTGCGACATGCTGCCGACAGCAGCATGGACACCTTCCGCAAGGAGGTCCGAGGCTATCTCGCGACCAAAAGGCACTTTGTCATCGTCAATTACTTGCGCAAAGCCATGGGTCAGGAAAAAGGCGGCCACATCTCACCCTTGGCCGCTTATGATGCCGAGACCGACCGTTTCCTCATCCTCGACGTTGCTCGGTACAAATATCCCCCCGTCTGGGTGACGACAGCCGACCTATTTAACGCAATGAACACGCAAGACTCGGACAATGCTAACCGCACGCGGGGTTATGTTCTGATTGCTGCTAAGCCCTGATGGTGGCTGGGGCCAGGCGGCCCCGCTACAACGGCGCCATCGACAGCCGCGCCGCGGCCGGCGAGGCGCTTGGCTACCAGGCCCTGGTTGATAGGCCCGGTCAGACGACCAATGTCAACGTGGAGGCCAGCAGCATGACGGCGGCGATGCCGACGAACAGGGCATAGAGGCGGGGCCGGTCGAGCAGCAGCGCATTGCCCGATATCCAGGCGGATGTTGCCCCGCCAAGCGCGAACAGGAAGCCGTTGCGGTGGCCGAAGGTCATCGAGGCGGCCATCAGTCCGCCGATGATCAGCGCGCCGAACACGATGATCACCGCGACGGCGTATTTCTCGAAGTCGTTGCCACTCCCCATGGCCGGGCCGATCGCGTTCAAATTCGACAGTTCGTCCGGATCGAAGGGACTGGTCGACCCATATTCGTCTTGACCGACGGGTTCTCGCATCACTTAATCTCCGCTGCCCGGCAACAAACCATCAACATCGGCCAAGTGCAACCCGAACGCACCTCGCCAGGGGACTCCGCCGCGATCTTCGGGACTATCTGGTGCCGACGTGCCACGGTTCGCGGCGCCTTTCAAACGGCCGCGCCCTGCTTTCCGTTCCACCCGATTGAATTATCTGGAAAAATCGCTGCGCACGATGCCGTGCCGCTGCAACTTGTCGTAGAAGGTCTTGCGCGGAATCCCCAGCGCCTCGATCGTGCGCCGGACATCGCCGTCATTGCGGCCAAGTGTCTCGCGGATGATCTCGGCCTCGTAGCGGTCGAGCCGTTCGGGCAGCGGCATGGCAGCATCCGATTCGGCCGGGGCAGGCTGTTGCGCGCCGGCGCTGTCCTCAAGCCCGAGCACGAAACGCTCGGCGAAATGGGCGAGCTCCCGCACATTGCCGGGCCAGTCATGTTCTCTCAGATGGCGGGTAACCGCCGCCGGCACGGCCGGCATCGAGCGTTGGAAGCGGGCGGCCGCACGCTCGGCGAAATAGCCGAACAGCAGGGCCACGTCGTCGCGGCGCTCGCGCAGCGGCGGGATCGACAGCGTCACCACGTTCAGCCGGTAGTAAAGGTCCTCGCGGAAGGCACCTCGCTGGCCGGGATCGCCAAGATCGACCTTGGCGGCGGCGACGACGCGCAGGTCGACGGGCCGCACCTCATTGGTGCCGAGCGGCGTCACCTCGCGCATTTCCAGCACCCGCAGCATCTGCACCTGGGTCGAGGGCGGCATGCTCTCGATCTCGTCGAGGAACAGCGTGCCGCCGCTTGAATGCTCGATGCGGCCAATCCTCTTCTTCTGTGCGCCGGTGAAGGCGCCTGCCTCGTGGCCGAACAATTCGCTCTCGATCACCGTCTCCGGCAGCGTGCCGCAGTTCAGCGCCACGAAATTGCCCTGGGCGCGGCGGCTCCAGCGGTGCAGCAGGCTCGCCACCACTTCCTTGCCGGAGCCCGTCTCGCCGGTCACCAGAACGTCGACATCGGTATCGGCGATCTGTCTCAGCGTGCGGCGCAGCCGCTCCATCGCCGGCGTCTGGCCGATCAGCGGCAGGCTGTCCTGCGCCTGCTCGGCCGCCTCGCGCAAGGCCCGGTTCTCCATCACCAGGCGGCGCTTTTCGGCCGCCCGCCAGACACTTTGTGCAAGCCGGTCGGCCGCGAAGGGCTTGGTGATGAAGTCGTATGCGCCGTCCTTGATCGCCTTCACGGCCATCGCGATGTCGCCATGGCCGGTGACGAGGATGACAGGGATGTCCGGGTCTACCTCCACGATGTGGTCGAAAAGCTGCAGTCCGTCGATCTCGGGCATGCGGATGTCGGACACCACCACGCCGGCGAAACCGGCGTCGAGCCCGGCCAGAGCCTCTCGCGCCATCGAAAAGGCCGACACCGCGAAGCCGGCGAGCTCCAGCGTCTGCCTTGTCGCCTTCAGGAGATCGGCGTCGTCGTCGATCAGGATGACCGGGGCGGGGTCGTTGGTCGCCATGCTACGCCGCTTTCGCAAGATGGATGGTGAAACGCGTGCCCTCGGCGCCGCTCGCGACCTCGATGCGTCCGCCATAGTCGGCGACGATGTCCTTGGAGATGACGAGACCTAGCCCCAGCCCTTTCTCCTTCGAGGTGTTGAAGGGCGTGAACAGCGATTTCAGGATCGCCGGCGGAATGCCCGGCCCGTTGTCCGAGACATTGAGCACGACGCCGTCGTCTTTTTCCTCGACCAAAACCTCGACCCTGGCGCCGTCGCGACCGTCCAGCGCCTCCAGCGCGTTCTGGAACAAATTGATCAGCACCTGTTCCAGCCGCACCCGATTGCCCATGACCTTGAGTGCGGGCGGCGGCAGCGCGATATCGAGCGCGTCGAGCCGGCCGGCGAAACGGCTTCTGAGCAGCACCACCGCGCCCTCGATGACGCCGCGCAACTCGACCGGCTCGGCCGCCGTGCGGCCCTTGCGGGCGAAGGTTTTCAACTCGTCGGTGATGGTGCCGATACGCTCGGTCAGCGCCGCGATGGCATCGAGGTTCTCCTCGGCCGGCGCCGTCTGCTGGCGGTCGAGGAAGACGCGCGCATTGTCGGCATAGGCGCGGATGGTCGCCACCGGCTGGTTGATCTCATGAGCGACACCGGCGGCGACCTGACCGAGGATGGCCAGTCGATTGGCTTGCACCAGCTCCTGCTGCACCACCTGCAGCTTGGCCTCTGTGCTGCGATGGTCGGTGATCTCGGCCTGCAGGCGATCGCGGGCGCGGCTCAGATCCTCGGTGCGCTCGACGACACGACGTTCGAGCTCGGCGCGCGTCGCCTGTTCGGCGGCGATCCGCATCTGCGCGGATTGCCGGCGCCATAACAGATAGGCGGCAAGGCCGATGAGCGGCCCGATGACGCCGAGCGCCAGGAGCCGCATCTCGCGCTGGGCGGCGGCGATCGGCGCCTCGGCCGGAACGAGATAGTCGAGCCGCCACGGCGTCGAGGCGACCGGCGTCGACAGCCTGAGATATTCGCCATCGCTGCCGCCCGGCGTGATCGCATGCACTATGGACACGTCGGCGCTCAAGGGTTCCCTCCGCGTGATCGGCAGCGGCACCAGCGGCGCGTCGCCGAACTGCTGGCTGTCCCGGATTTCGGCAAGGGAGGCGCCGGCAAGCGGCGCCGTCGTCATGAAGCGCCAGGACGGCACGCTGGTGATCAGCACGACGCCATGCTCGTCGCTGACATAGGCCGGCCGGTTGGCCTCGTGCCAGTCGGCCTCGAGCTGGTCGAACTCCATCTTGACGACAACGACGCCAAGCGGTGCCGAGGCGCTGCCGACACGGCGCGAGATGTAGAGGCCGGGGCGCTTGCTGACATTGCCGAGCGCGAAATACTCGGCGGTTCCCGTCTGCATGGCGCGGGAGAAATAGGCGCGGAAGCCGTAGTCGTTGCCGACGAAGCTGGTCGGCTCGCGCCAGTTGCTCGACGCGACCGCCAGGCCGTCCGTGCCGGTGACGTAGAGCACCGACGCCTTGGTGCCGGACACCAGCCCTTCGAGCTTGCGGTTGAGCACGTCGATCGCGGCATTGGTGCGCGCGGTCAGCGCGTCATGCACCTGCTGGTCCTCAGACAGAAGCAGCGGCAGCGCGCGCGGGTTTTCCAGCACGGCGCGGAGCAGCGCTACCTTCAGGTTGGCGTCGGTGCGCCCCTGCGCGGCAAGCGCGTCGACCTCGACCGCGCGGCCATAAAGGCCGGCGCCGTAGAGCGCCGCGGCGATGATGGCGAGGGCCACGCCGGCAAACAGCAGCCACGCTCGGCGCGCCCTTTTGCCGAGCTGCTCGGGCGTTGGAGAAAGGCCGGCAATGGCGCCGGCTGCGGGGCGCTGCAGCATCGCCCATCTGTGCATGATTTCGCACAAAACACAATTCGACCCATGCGGATGGCCGCACGCCGCCGCCAGACCGGGCGGCCAGCGGCTCGAAAAAAACCAACAAAATCAAAGTAAGTCCGCGCCGACGGAAACTGGCACGCGGGTTGCAAAGACGGAATCGGCAGCCGCGAGGCTGTTGGAGGTCAAATGCCCCGGGAGGTCGAGCCTTTCGATCGGGGCGCAACGGAGGACGTCATGCAGACAGCATTCGCTGCCGCCGAGCCGCGCGGCAAGATACCCTTTTATCGGCATCTCTATGTGCAAGTCCTGGCGGCTATCGCCGCCGGCATTCTGCTCGGCCATTTCTATCCCGACATCGGCGCGTCGCTGAAGCCGCTCGGCGACGCCTTCATCAAGCTGGTCAAGATGGTGATCGCGCCGGTGATCTTCCTGACCGTGGCGACCGGCATTGCCGGCGTCTCCGACCTGCACAAGGTCGGCCGGGTCGCCGGCAAGGCGATGATCTACTT
>NZ_RZOI01000455.1:0-5068 GCF_004022645.1 Mesorhizobium sp. M4A.F.Ca.ET.020.02.1.1
CGCTGAAGGTGCTCCGTGACCGCGGCGGCCGCCTCCTGCCCCTCCCTTGCGGCCCGGTGCGCGGCGGCGTGCCTTCTGATCACCACTTCCTTTGCGCGTTCTTCACGGCGGTGTCTGAGGTCGCGCAATCGAGCGATCATGTCACGCTCCTTCATCAGCGATCTCCCGCATGCGTTGGCGTGTCTTCTCGATGCTCTCGTGTGTGGCGGACGCCTGTCGCAGGAAGGCGTTGATGGCGTCGATCTTCGCCACAGCCTCATCCGCCACCGCATCGCCGCCCTTTTCATACTCGCCGACGCGCAGGAGAAGTTCGATATCGGCGTAGCGGGCAAGCAGCTCGCGCAGGCGGCTGGCGTCGGCCCGATGCACCGGGGGCACGACGGCATCCATCAGACGGCTTCGGCTGCGCAGGACGTCGATGGCGGGGAAATGGTTGCGCTGCGCAAGTTCGTTCGACAGGAAGACGTGGCCATCTAGAAGCGCCTGGATTTCCTCGGCGACCGGATCCAGCGTGCCGTCGCCTTCCAGGAGAACGCTGTAAAGGCTGGTGATGGACCCCACGCGACCAGGGCCCGAGCGCTCGAGCAGCCGCGGCAGGACGGCAAACAGCGAAGACGGAAAACCGCGACGCGTCGGTGGCTCGCCCGAGGCCAGGCCGATCTCGCGCTGGGCACGGGCAAATCTCGTAATGTTGTCCATCGCAAGCAGCACATGCTTGCCCTGGTCGCGAAAATATTCCGCAATGCTAGTCGCCACATAGGCCGCCTTGACGCGCTCGATGGCGGGCCGGTCGGATGTCGCGACGACGACGATTGCCCGCTGCCGCCCTTCCGGTCCAAGCTGATGCTCTAGGAATTCGCGAACCTCGCGTCCACGTTCGCCGACAAGGGCGACCACGGCGACATCGGCATCGGTGCCGCTGACGATGTCGGAAAGCAGGATCGACTTGCCGACACCGGGCTCGCCGAAAATGCCGACGCGCTGTCCGCGCGCGCAAGTGAGCAACCCATCGAGAGCGCGGATTCCAAGCTGGATCGGCTCGGAAATCAAACTGCGCTCGAGCGGAGATGGCGGATAGGCATTGACCGGATAGCTGCCGACAATGCCATCCGGCGAGAGCGGCTCGCCGTCCAATGGCTCGCCGAGCGCGCTGATCACCCGACCCAAGAGGCCAGGACCGACGGGCACCAACTGCTCCTTTCCGGTCGCAACGACCTCCGTCAGGCTTGAAAGACCGGTCAGGTCGCCAAGCGGAACGAGGATCGCCATCTCGTCCATCAGGCCGACGACTTCCGCCTTGGTCGTCCTGCCGGTTCTGGGGTCTACCAATTCACATATCTCGCCGATCCGGGCCTCCTCCACGGTCGCGTGGATGACCGTGCCGGTAACCCGCCGCACGCGCCCTCGCCTCGGCCGGCTGGCATCGTCGCGCAGGCCGGAACGCAGGCCGGGGATGATGGACGCCAGGCGATTTTCGATTTCGGCAGCGTGCGCCGTCATGGAACCTCCGCCTTTGACCCTATCGCGGCCGCTATGGCATTGAGCTGCGCGTCGATGCTGGCATCGACGACGGCAAAGTCGGTCGAAACGATGCAGGCGCCGGCCGCCAGCGCATCATCCGCGTCGATCTCGACGGTCATGCCCAGATCGCTCTCGCGCAAGACCGCGTCCAGCTCATCGCGAACCCTGTCGACGGAAGCGGGATGAACCCGGACTTTCAGATATTTGGCGCGGCGTATTTCGGAAACCGCGTGCCTCGCGGCCTTGGCGACAAGCGTGCCGACGTCGAACTCGCCCAGCATTCGCCTGACGATTTCGATGGCCAGACCGATGACTTCCGCCTGCAGTCCGCCAAGATAGCGATCCACCTTGACCGCTGTTTCGCCTATCAGCCGCGTGGCGTCCGCATCGCCCTGCGCCTTGCCGTCCTCATAGCCCTGCGCATATTCGGCCGCGTAGGCTCGGCGAGCGGCCTCACGCAACTGCTGGGCATCGCGCCTCGCCTCGTCGAGAAAGGCGTGCCCATCCTGCCAGGCGCGCGCCTCAGCGGCGCGCAGGATGCGGGCATAAGGGCGCCCTGGCATGTCATTGGTCGCTGTTCCCGGTTCGACCATTACGCTAGCCCATCGCTCGTCGGACAATCGCCGGACCGGCTTCGGCAAACGGCTCAGTCGTCTGATCGACAAGCTCGTGCGGCATCAGCTTGAGACGAACTCGCATGCTCGTCCCGCCCGGCATCGCCTGACACCACGCGCCAAGGCAACTCAGGCCGTCGGCATAGACGCGACGGTGAATATCCTCCAAGGGCTGCAAAGGCTGCAGCGGACCGGCCAGGTCGCGGTTGGCGACCGCGAACGTGCAGAGATCCGCACCGAGTGCCACCTGCAACGCATCGGCCTCGCGTCCGTCAATGACAGCGGCCAGATTTCCGGCCCAGTAGATCGCGCCCGAGCGAAGCACGAGTTCCTCCAACTCCTCCCCCGATGACAAGGCGATTGCCCGATCCACCGCGTCGGCCGGTTCATCGACCGCGCAAGAGAGCCGATAGCGCTCGAGCAGCAAATTCGACAAGCGCTGCTGCAGGCGTTGTGTCCGCAGCATGCGCTCGCAAGCGGCCTCGCTGATCGTGCCGTCAAAGCAGTCCGCCAGCCGAGCCGCATCCGCATAGGATGCGGGGTTGGACATGAATGCCTGCCATTCCGGGCTGGCGGTTTGCTGCGAGCCAGTCCGGGTCATGTCTTCTTCACCGGCAGAGCGGTCGCGTCGAGCGCGTAGACATCCGAACGTCGATACCATTGGAGGTAAGCCAGCCGAGCAGCCAGCGCGAGTATGGCGGCCGCCATGCCGTAAAACAGCCACATGGCGGCGGCGACGCTGTCCGGATGCAGCCAAAGTCCGAGGAATGTCGTGAAGCCTGCTTCGCCGGTTTGTTGTTCGGGGGCCGTTGCGGTCACCGGAATGAGCGTGACCGAGACATTGTCATAGGTCAGTCCGGCGATGCCCTTGGCTACCAGCATCTTGACCTGCGGGATCAGCTCATTCATCGGAACCGATGCGCGATGCCGGATGAAGACGGAGGCGGACGACGGCACCAACTGCTGTCTCAGCGGATCGTTTTCGGGCAGGACGAGATGAACGCGCGCCGAAAGCACGCCGTCGATGTCCGAAATCGTCTGCGAAAGTTCCTGGCTCAGGCCGTAGATCATCGTCGCCCGCTCCTCTACCGGCGAGGACACCAGTCCGTCTCTCTTGAACACCTCGCCGAGCGTCTGGAATTCCTGCTTGGGCAACCCGCTTTCATCGAGGATTGCCATGGCTTCGGCGAAACGGTCCTTCTGCACGGAGACCGTCATCTTGCCGTCCTTGCCGGCCTCGCGCTGGGCCGGAATCCCGTGACGCATCAGCGTGGCGACGATCTCGTTGGCCTGCCGCTGGTTGAGGTTGGAATAGAGCTCCACCGAGCACGCCTGCAGCACAAGCATACCCGTGACAACGAGCGCGACACGGCACCAGGCGCCGCACCGATTCAAAAACGTTGATCGCTGCGGCAAGGACAGGGTGGGCACGAACACTCCGTAGCGCTTACTGTTGCTTGATCAGCGTGCTGGTGGACGACGTGACCGCGGTCACGCTGCTCGTCACCACCTCGAGATTGGCGGCTGCCCACATCACCGAAATCGATCGCTCGAGCAGTTGCTCGGCATTCTTTGCAGGCGCGTTTTCGCCTTCCTTGCCCGATGGCGCCGCCTTGCCGGCGCCTTCGGGCACCGAGGCTGCTTCGGCGTTCACGGGGGCGTTCGCCTGGCCAAGGGCTTTCTGGACCTGCTGCATGGTTCCTTCAAGCGACCGAACGGCTGACCCGAAGAGTGCCGAGGGATCGGTGAGCGCCCCACCCCCTGCCTTCTCCGCCTCGGCCAGATAGTCGAAGAGTTGGCGTTCGACGATCGGTTCGGTCCGTTCCGCTTTGGCGGATTGTCCGGCCATTGCCGGATTGGCGCCGGACGATGCCTGCGCCACCTGCTGACCGGCCCGCGTAGCGACATCGCCGCGCTCGGGCGTGCTGGCCTTTGCGACATCGTGCTTTTCCTGCTTGGCGCCTACCATCCGGTTACCCGGCTCCGCTGCCGCGCCGGCGGTGATCTGCTGTTGCGAGCTTATACTGGTGGTCAAATTTGCCAGCGTTGCTTCCAGGGCTCCAATCGGCGCGATCTGCATGAACCTGGCCTCCTGTTTCAGTTTGGACTGACGGGCACATTCTGTGTCTCCGCCAGCTTGCCGCCGCGGAAAACGCGGATCGAAACGACTTTGCCGGGCTCCTGCTTCGTGCTCGATGCGGGAACGCCAAGTGTCTTTCGGACGAGTTCCACATAGGACGGCGGCCCAGACACCGAGACGACATCGTCTTGCCTGGAAACCTTGATCGGAAACCTCGGATCGATGACGCCCAGGCGCTGCAGCCGATCTTCCGCGCCGGCAGCCGTGTCGGCATTGAGCGGGATCATCTCCGTCTGGACTTCAGCCTCGGTCGCGACGTTCATGACGATGCCGTCGAAATGCCAGACCAGCCCGTACCGACTGCAGATCTCTTCCAGGAATTCGCGGGCCGTTCCAACCGGCATGCCGGCGCTCAGGCGCCCCTTCACAAGCTTGCTGACACGCATTGGCACGCGCATGTTGCGGCCAAGCTCGACCAGCGCGTCCGTCACCGACTGATCGACCGTGATGTATTTGTAAGGACCGGCAGGCCAGCGTGGCTCGGCGGCATTTGCCCACGAGGAAGCAAGGCCAAGCATCAGGATCATCGCAAGGCCGCCCGCGAAGACAGCCTTGGTTCCCGACGACCAGTCCGCATGGCAGGTACCGCGTCCCGTCAACATAGGTCCTATCGCAAAGGGACGCGAAGTGATGGCCCGCGTCGCCTGTCTCGTGGTTTACCCGCCAATTCACTTGTATCGTGCGCACTGCAAAATTGGAAGTCCAATTGGATTTCTATTGCGCATTTGGTTCCAAATGTTGCGAACGGTGCGCAAAGCGATATGGTGCGCGCTGGAATCAGACATCACCGGTT
>NZ_RZOI01000456.1:0-5066 GCF_004022645.1 Mesorhizobium sp. M4A.F.Ca.ET.020.02.1.1
GTCGACGGCTATGCCAGTCTTGCAAGGTCAGTGATTGGCGAAGGCGGAAAAGCCAGCCAATCTCCCCCCTTGAGGGGGAGATGGCCGGCAGGCCAGAGGGGGGTGCTTGGCGCCCACCTCAACAGCAAAGCCTCACTGCGCCGGCACCTTGTCCAAAAACCCGGTGACGCTCTTCAGGCGGCCGTTCTCGATGACGGCGATGTCGGTGCCTTCGATGACCGACTCGGTGCCCTCCGGGCCGAGATTCCACGAGAAGCGGATCTGATCGGCAAACCCGTCCGGCTGGCCCTTCAGCGAGAAGCGGAACCCGGCGAAGCGTTGCTGCACGCCGTCGATCAGCGCGGCGATGCCTGCGTGGCCGTCGCCCTGCATGATCGGATCGCGGTAGCTGACGTCGCTGGTGAAGGCCGCTTCGAGCAGAGCCTTGCGGCGGCCCGCATCGCTCTCGTTCCAGGCGGTGATGTAGTTCCGGGCGATCGTGTTGAGGTCGGTCATGGTCTTCATCCTTCGTTGGATCGTTTCGACATGACCCTTTTCGACCAGCGCCGGCATGAAACCAATTACGCCTGAGGTAATGGCGGACAGGAACCTGCGAGAGGAAGGACGATCATGAGCAGCGGATTTTTCGGCGACATCCAGACGATCAAGTACGAGGGACCGGATTCGACCAATCCGCTCGCCTACCGGTTCTACAACCCGGACGAGTTGGTCGCCGGCAAGCGGCTGGAAGACCATCTGCGCTTTGCCGTCGCCTATTGGCATTCCTTCGCCTGGCCCGGCGGCGACCCGTTCGGCGGCCAGACCTTCGATCGCCCCTGGTTCGCCAAACCCGGCGGCATCGACACGATGGAGCTGGCGAAGCTCAAGGCCGACGTCGCCTTCGAGATGTTCTCGCTGCTCGGCGCGCCCTATTTCTGCTTCCACGACGCCGACGTCCGGCCCGAGGGCAAGGATTTTTCCGAGAGCGCTGCGCGCCTCGACGAGATCGCCGACTATTTTGCCGCCAAGATGAGAGAGACCGGCGTCAAGCTGCTGTGGGGCACGGCGAACTTGTTCTCGCACCGCCGCTTCATGTCCGGCGCGGCCACCAATCCCGATCCGGATGTCTTCGCCTATGCGGCGGCGACGGTGAAAAGCTGCATCGACGTCACCAAGCGGCTGAAGGGCGAGAATTACGTGCTGTGGGGTGGCCGCGAAGGCTACGAGACGCTGCTCAACACCGATCTTGGCCGCGAGCAGGAGCAGGCCGGACGCTTCCTCAGCCTGGTCGTCGACTACAAGCACAAGATCGGTTTCAAGGGCACCATCCTGATCGAACCGAAGCCGCAGGAGCCGACAAAGCACCAGTACGATTACGACGTCGCCACTGTCTACGGCTTCCTCAAGCGTTTTGGGCTGGAGAAGGAAGTGAAACTCAACATCGAGCAGGGGCACGCCATCCTCGCCGGCCATTCCTTCGAGCATGAATTGGCGCTCGCCAATGCCCTCGGCGTCTTCGGTTCGATCGACATGAACCGCAACGACTACCAGTCGGGCTGGGACACCGACCAGTTCCCCAACAACGTGCCGGAAATGGCGCTCGCCTACTACCAGGTCCTGCAGGGCGGCGGCTTCAAGACCGGCGGCACCAACTTCGATGCCAAGCTGCGGCGCCAGTCGCTCGACCCGCAGGACCTGCTGATCGGCCATATCGGCGGCATGGATGCCTGCGCGCGCGGCCTCAAGGCGGCGGCCAGGATGATCGAGGACAAGGCGCTGTCGGCCCCGCTGGCCGAGCGCTATGCCGGCTGGAACACCGCCGAAGGCAAGGCGATGCTGTCGGGCAAGCGCACGCTGGAGGAGATCGCCGAGCGGGTGGTCAAGAAGAAGATCGAGCCGCAGCCGCGCTCCGGCCGCCAGGAGCTGCTGGAAAACATCGTCAACCGCTATGTGTGAGGCAGGGCGCCGGCCCTAACTCAAGCAGCCGCTAAGATAAAACGGCTTTGCGCGGGGCTGAAACCGACGACAAGGTTTTGCCCCGCGCCGCCCCTCAATAGCCTCTCTCTTGCCTTCAAACAGCCGTCACGGATTTCCTATAGTGTCGGCTCGTGGCGGGAATCAGGAAGAAGGAGGCGAAACGATATGCAGCACGAACGCGAAATCGACGCCCTGCTCTCATCTGGCGAGGCTGGCTCGATCATCGACCGGCTGATGGCATTGCCGCACGGCAAGGCCGGTTCACGCGGCGCGACCGAATGGGATCGCGCGGTCGCCAGCCGCTTCGAGACCCATATTGCAAGGCAGATGCGCTCCGAGATCGACAGCGCCAGCACCCGGCAGACCGCCGCGTAGCCTATCCCCGGCGGAGCCTCACCGGCGCTTCGCCGAAAGCCCTCGAAAATGCCCTGGAAAATGCCGCCGCGGAGGAGAATCCCGTCCGCCCGGCAATGTCGGCCATGGCGATCCGCGTGTCGACCACCAGGCGCCGGGCGGCGCTGAGGCGCAGCCGCAGATAATAGGCGCCGGGCGTCTCGCCGATCGACTTGCGGAAGATGCTTTCCAGCGTCCGCGCCGTCACGCCGGCGCGCTTGGCCACGGCGTCGATGGTCAGCGGCTGGTCGACATGCGATTCCATCAGCCGGATCGCCTGCGCCAGCCTTGGGTCGTAGCCGTCGAGCCGCCCGAGCGAGACCAGCGGCTGCGCATCGGTCGCGGCGCGCGCCTGGTCGTAGATGAACACGCTCGCCACATCGAGCGCCACGGCCATGCCGAGCCTGGTCCGCACCAGATGCAGCATCAGATCGAAGGTCGGCGAGGCGCCGCCGGACGTGAAGACAGGCCCGTCGATGACATAGCGGTCCGGACGCACGTCGACGCCCGGGAAGGCGGCGGAAAAATCCTCCATGTCCTCCCAATGCGTGGTGGCGCTTCGCCCTTCGAGCAGACCGGCCCGCGCCACCAGCCAGGTGCCGGCCTCGACGCCGCCGCAGGCGCGGGCCGCACGTGCTGCCCTGCGCAACCCCGCAAGCAGCGCCGCCGTGGCATAATTCTGCGTGCCGAAGCCGGCGACGACGACCAACACATCGGTCGGCTCGGCGGCATCGAAGCGGCCGCTGACCGCCACCGGCAGGCCACATGTCGTAACCGGCGCCTCACCCGTCACCGAGACCAGCTTGAAGTCGAACAGCGTGTCGCCCGAGATGCGGTTGGCGGCGCGCAGCGGGTCGACGGCCGAGGCCACGCACATGATCGACGAGCCGGAGAACACCAGGAGCGTCACCTTGAGCGTTTCGTGTTCGGCGCGAAAGATCGTCGGCTTTTCGCTTTTAGTCATGTCAGCTTCGTAAAGCGCAAAACAGTTTCCGGCAAGTCGGTCATTGTTGGGTCTGTCTTGATTGGGAGAAAGTCCAATGCCGCTCGCAATGAACCGTGAGGTCTTCATTACCTGTGCCGTGACCGGGTCCGGCGGCTCGCAGGACCGCAGTCCGCATGTGCCGCGCTCCCCCAAGCAGATCGCCGATTCGGCGATCGACGCCGCCAAGGCGGGTGCGGCGATCGTCCACTGCCATGTCCGCGATCCCGAGACCGGCAAGCCCAGGCGCGACATCCATCTCTATCGCGAGGTGACCGAGCGCATCCGCGAGGCCAATGTCGACGTGGTGCTCAACCTCACCGCCGGCATGGGCGGCGACATGGTGTTCGGCTCGCCGGAGGCGCCGCTGCCGCTGAAAGAGAAGGGCACCGACATGGGCGGCGCCACCAACCGCATGGAACATGTGCGCCAGTGCCTGCCGGAGATCTGCACGCTGGATTGCGGCACGATGAACTTCGCCGAGGCAGACTATGTGATGACCAACACGCCCGGCATGCTGCGCGCCATGGGCGGCATGATGACGGCGCTTGGCGTCAAGCCCGAGATCGAGGCCTTCGACACCGGCCATCTGTGGTTCGCCAAGCAGCTGGTCGAGGAGCAGGTGCTGAAGCCGGACGCGCTGGTGCAGCTGTGCATGGGTGTGCCGTGGGGCGCGCCGGATGACCTCAATACCTTCATGGCCATGGTCAACAACGTGCCGTCGACCTGGAACTGGTCGGCCTTCTCGATCGGCCGCAACCAGATGGCCTATGCGGCGGCCGCGGTGCTCGCCGGGGGCAATGTCCGCGTCGGTCTTGAGGACAATCTTTGGCTGGACAAGGGCGTGCTGGCGACCAACGCGCAGCTCGTCGATCGTGCCGCCAGCATCGTCACCAATCTCGGCGCCAGGATCCTCGGGCCGGAGGAAGTGCGCAAGAAGCTCAACCTCACCAAGCGGGCGCCGATCGCAGCATAAGGCGGGGGCTGACCATGGCGACCGTCAAATTCACCGCGATGAAGGATGGCGACAGGGAAGACTACGAATTCCTGACCGCCCATGAGGTCGACTACGCTGCGAAAACCGGCGAGCGGCTGCTCGACGCGCTGGTGCAGCTCGACGAGGGCCTCTCCGGCTACAAGATCACCCGGCTCGGCCATTCGCTGCAGGCGGCGACGCGGGCCTGGCGCGATGGCGCCGACACTGACTGGATCGCCTGCGCGTTGCTGCACGACATCGGCGATATCTACGCGCCCTACAATCACGACGAATACGCGGCCGCGATCCTGAAGCCCTTCGTGCGCGAACAGTGCACCTGGGTGGTGGAGAAGCACGGCGATTTCCAGCGCCTCTATTACGCGCATCATCTCGGCGGCAACCGCCACGCCCGTGACCGCTTCGCCGGCCATCCCTATTTCGACGACTGCGACCGGTTCTGCGAGCGCTGGGACCAGTCGAGCTTCGACCCCGATTACGACACGCTGCCGATCGAGTTCTTCCGGCCCTTCGTGCTCGAAGTCTTCGCCCGCAAGGCCTACGACCCGGCCGTGATCCGCGCCGGTGAGCGTGTGCCGCTTACCGATCCCGAAACAGCCAAGACCAGAACCGGAGCTTCCGCATGAGCATCATCAACAAGGCAGCCGCCATCGGCGGCGGCGTCATCGGCGCCGGCTGGGTGGCGCGGCTGCTTTTGAACGGCATCGATGTTTCGATTTTCGATCCCGATCCCGAGGCGTC
>NZ_RZOI01000457.1:0-5058 GCF_004022645.1 Mesorhizobium sp. M4A.F.Ca.ET.020.02.1.1
CCGCGAAGGTTCCCCTGATAGCGAAACCCTTCTGGCAGGTCATCGGCTGCAGCGAACAGGTCGGGCTGGTCAACATTCATTTTGGATTTTAGAAATGGCATGCACAATAGCTGGTGAAACTGCTCCCTGAGCGCAAGGCCTACGATGCGGCGGATCCGCATACTAACGTTCCCCGTGCCGTGGAGGCCAAGGCGTCATGGTTTGCAGTCGGCGGCCTTGCCTGGCCGCCCTGCCCTTTCGGTTGCCGCCTGAATGGCAAGACGCCCGCAGTACTCAGTGCAGGAGGACGGTCCTCAACCAAGCCAGGAAACGGCTGCCATTGACGGTCCTGCGCACCCTGGCGGCGGCCCATTTGCTTTGCATGGTGGCGCCGACATGACAGCTGCAGACGATTTCGTGCAATTGCCAATCGCTGAGCTCGAAGAAGCGAAGGGCCTCTCCATAGGTGTCGTTCCTAAGTCCCGCGGCTTTCAGCAGCGGATCTTCCAAGGCAACCGAAATTGGCGATCCATCGGCTCGTGCGGCCTGGCGGGCGTCCAGGCGCAGGCGTTCGGTGCCAGCAAGCGCGCCCAGGCATCGGCCGGGATGCCGCTCGAGCAGCTCCGCCCAACGCTCGATCCGTTGCCTCCGGGTCATAACGGGGCTCTGCGCCAGCGGCTTGACGTCGGCGATCGCCTGCAGTTGTGCGAGGGTCTGGTGTTTCATAATTAGCTCCTGTTGATCGAGCATCACCCAAGGGGTTTTCGCGACAAGCCTATCGGTCGGCCAAATAAGTGGCCTCCTCATCGTCACGCTGTCGTCCGCCTAGCGCCGCTGCGACGCTGGCAATAAAGGCGCCCACCACCATGGACAGGGCGCCAAGAAGGGCGAAGGAGGCGCCGGCTTTCCTGGCTGTGTCGGCCGCCTGCTGGGCCTTGATCTTTGCGTCCTTCACCTTGGCCATCATTGCATCTACCCGAGCCTTGGCATCGGCCTGCGGAAGCCCGGTGCGGGCGGCCACGAGTTGCGTCAGATAGGCGCTGTCGTCAGCCGCAAGTTCGCCGCCGTTCGCAGCAGAGGCGAGCAGGATGCGCGACGCCTGCGCGGTCGCTGCAGCTTCGTTCTGCGGATTGGCGTCGACGAGCTTGGTCAGGTCGGCGGGGCGGAATAAGGCATCCACATAGTAGGACGTGCTGTCAAATGCTGAGCTGTCCTTGCTTGCGGCACCGGCCGAAGCCCCGGTCGCGGCGCCCGCGGCCACCGTCGAAACTGCCTGCACTCCAGAACCCAATGCCGCCGAAAGCGCTGAGCCAAGAACTCCCGCAACAAGAAGCGTGGCGAGTGCCCAGGCAAGGAAACCGTGAGCTGTGTCACGGAAGTAGGTTTCATCGGTATGAATCCCCACCCATTTGGTGCGCAACCGACCCGTGAGATATCCACCGACGCCAGATGAAAGCCATTGCACAACCACCAGCCAGACTGCGGTGGACACAGCAAATGTCGTGGCCGACGCGCCAGCAGCGGACCATGGCGAAACCATGCTCAGCCCAAGGCCGGAGCCCAACAATAGGAGCATGACTGTCAGGGTCGAAGCGGCAAAGGCGCCGGCAATGATTGGCCCCCAGTTCACTGCTGAAGATGAGGATTCTGTCGGTGCAGAGGCCTCGGCAGTCACAAGTGTTGCCTGCATCTGAGCCTCCTACCGCGCAAACAGCATGATGAGTATGATGATCGGAATGGGAATGCCGAGCAGCCAGAGCAAGATACCGCGACCCATGGAAGCCTCCTGTGCGTTAGTATGTGATGAACTAACAATGTCGCTGCAGGTCTTCTGTTCCGTTGGCAGTAAGCTGGGTCATTTACAGGCGGCAAAGGCCTTCATGCCCTTCTTGATCGCCCTGCGAGCCTCGTCGGCATTCTGCCATCCCTTGAACTTGATGGTCTTGCCCGTCCCCAGCACGGACGACAGAAAGAACTGCTCGATTTCGCGCCGCAGGTCATCTGGCACACGATCGGTCGCAACCGGCTCATCGGCAGCATCTTCTCTATGGGGACAGAAGACATAGCGGTCGTTGCGCAAGGCCTCGCCACCGGAGTCCTTCTGCTTGACACGCAATGCACCCAACAGGTCGCATTTGATGACGATGCCAGGAGCGGAAGCCGCCTGGTGGATGACCAGCCCGTCGAGGGGATCGCCATCATCGCCCAAGGTCGAAGGGATAAAACCCCAGTCGTAGGGATAAGTCATCCCGACCGGTAAGGGGCGGACATAACCGAAGGTCCGGGTTGCGCGATCGTAGGCAATCTTCGCCTCCGCGCCACGCGGGGTTTCAATCACCACTCTGACAAGCCCCTTCGTTGTGGTCGGCAGCCTCAGATAATCGGGCATTGCGATGCCTATCGCGCTGGTTCGCTCCGGATGGAACTTCAAGATGCGACGAATGTTCCGAAGGGCAGCGCGAAGGACAGCCGCAGTTCCGCGTCGTTGGGGCGAATGCGCCCAGGCGCCGAGCGGGTTGAAGGGTGCGTCGTCATCGTCGAGCCGGCTGCGTGCTGCCGCGGAACCAAAATTCCAGGAGTCGCTTTTTACCGAATACCGCGGCTGCCGGGCCAACGCGAACGGGTGGAGACATGGCGCTTGAAGGTGCGGCGCGTGCGAATATCGGCATTCGCGTCATGATAGTCACGGTGGTGGCGGTGCCCCTGCTGTTCGCCCTGAGCGGCCTTGCCATTCGCTATGCCGCCTTTGCCTCGGTGTCGGCGGAGTCTGGCTTTGCGGCCTATGCCAAGGCGCTCTGCCGGTGGGACTGCTCCTGGTATATAGACATTTCCGAGAAGGGCTATGAGCGCTTCCCAATTGCGAACGGAAGCAATGTCGGGCGCTGGGGCTTCTTCCCGCTCTATCCGCTCCTGGTCGCGGCGATCCGATCCATCCTGCCCTTCCCTACGATCCTGATCGCGACGATCACGTCGCAGGCGTTGAGCTACGCAGCTTGCCTCGTAGCGTGGCCGCTCCTGGGGAAGAACATGCGCGCCTATGTGCTCTACTGCGCCTTCCTGCTCAGCGGCCCGTTCTCTTTCCATTTCACCACTTTCCTCACCGAACCGCTCTTTGTCCTGCTTACCTCGTGCGTCTTCTTGGCGCTCAAGCGCTCAAACCATCTCGCCGCCGGCGTGGCCACGGCGCTCCTATCGGCAACGCGGCTCGTTGGTGTGCTCGCCGTGTTCGCCACTGTCATTCACTTGTTCGAGGAGTATCGCGCGAAGGGGGGTTCTATCGTCGCCTTTCCCCGCTGGCTGCTCGGCCGGCCGGATCTTCTGGTCGCCATCTTCATCTCGCCCGCCGGTTTGTTCGCCTATATGCTCTTTCTCTATCTCACGGTCGGGGACGGCTTTGCCTTCCTCCACGTACAGCGTGCCTTCGGGCGCGTGGCGGGCAATCCGCTGCTGTTTCTATGGGACGGCCTGTCCTACCACCCGAATGCCGACTGGCTGCCGACGGCGCCGCAATGGAGCGCAATGACGGCAACGGCTGGCCTGGCGCTGTGCTTGGTGCTCGGGGCTCGCAGGCAATATGGCGCGGCCCTTTTCTGCGCGGTTAGCATCATCTTGCCCTTGACCACGAACCTGGCTTCGATGGTCAGATACGTCGTCGGGCTCGCGCCGCTGACGATGCTGGTAGCCGTCTTGCTGTCAGGATCGAAGCTGACCTTCGTCGCGGCCTTGGCGCTGTTCCTCGCCGCCTGCTACTTCATGACGGTGGCGTGGATCGGAGGCTATCTTGCCCTTGTCTGAAGCGCTGCGTTCCCCTAGGTCCGCTGTGTCGCTTGGCGGCTACGGCCTAGCGGTCGCCCTTGCCTTGTCCGAGTTCGCCATCCTCGCGCTTGCCCTCAGTCCCGACGTCAGCGACGACTATCACGCCTATTACATCGACCGCACGACAACGTGCCTCAACCGCAATGCCATCGGCAGCTATGCGCCCGGCCGAACGATATCGTTCCGATCCGATGGCGCCAGACAGACGGCGGATATGAGGGTTTGCGGCTGGTCGGGCCCGGTGGCGGACGGCACCCATTCGCTGGGCGAGACCTCTCGCCTTCGCCTGGCGCTGCCGCCCGTCCGTGGCGGTCTTCTGGCAACGCTGCAGATGGCCGCAGTCAAGCGTCCTCCCCAACTCACACAGAGGGTCGTCATCTCGGCAAATGGCGTAAGGCTGCATCAGGCGACAGTTTCGGGCGCGGCACCGATGACGGTAGCTTTCGTCATTCCCCAGGCAGCCCTGGCCGACACAGGCAGGCTGGAATTGTTCTTCGACTATCCCGACGGCATCGCGCAGAGCCCGGCGGCAAGCAACATATACAATCGGTCGATCAAGCTGATCTCGTTTCGGCTGGATGCGCTTTAGGCGCAAGCGACATTCACTCAGGACGGGTCGCCCCGTCGGTCGGCTTCCCGCCCGGCAAAGACCCAGCGGTCGAGCGCGATAAGATTGAGCGCCGGGATGATCAGGCAGGTCAGCAGGATGGGGACGAAAAGCGGCAGGCCGAGCATCACCGTGAAGAGCGTGGGCGCAGCATAGGCGACGCCAAGGCCGGTCGCGGACAGCAGCAGGAAACGTGGCGCTTCCGAGCGATGCGGTCCGGCCGACATGAAGCTGAAGGACTTGTGCGCCAGGTAGGAAAACAGCGCCGCCGCAGCATAAGCGGCGAGCGAGGCCTGCACCGGCGTGAAGCCGATCCTGTCCGCCCGGGCGAAGACCGCGGCCAGGACGGCGTAAAGAATCGTCGCGGCGATGCCGACCGATCCGAAGCGCGCCAGGAATTTCACGCCGGCGGTGAAACGGTGCTCAGGCATAAGCGACACACGCATACTGCGCTCCGAGCGGCAGGGCGGCGAGCGCACGCTCGACCTTCCTGGCAAAGGGTCTTGCTGAAGGCAGAAGCAGGAAATGCTCGGACCGGATATACCTGAACCCCGCGTCTCGAAGCAGCCGTGCCGCCTCGCCCGCGCCAAGCAAAACGGCGTCCTCGTCGAACGGGCAGCGGAACACTGCGATACGCGTCAGCGGATTGTAGGGAT
>NZ_RZOI01000458.1:0-5051 GCF_004022645.1 Mesorhizobium sp. M4A.F.Ca.ET.020.02.1.1
GTGCTGCTGCTCGACGAGCCGTTCTCGGCGCTGGACAAGAGCCTGCGCGGCCAGATGCAGGCCGAGATGAAGCGGCTGCACCAGGAGACCGGCACCACCTTCGTCTTCGTCACCCACGACCAGAGCGAGGCGCTGGCGCTGTCGTCGCGCGTCGCCATCTTCAACCACGGCAAATTGCTGCAGGTCGGCCGGCCGGACGAGGTCTACGACCGGCCGGCCAACCGCTTCGTCGCCGAGTTCCTGGGCGAGATCAACATGCTGCCGGTGAAGGGCGTGACGCCTGCTGATAACGGCGCTGTCGGCCTGTGCGAAGACCGCGCTGTCAGCATGCGCTGCAAGGCCGAGGCGGTCAAAGGCGACGCCATCCTGGCGATCCGCCCCGAACACATGTCGATCGCGCGCGAGGCGGCTGTCGGCGAGAACGGCATCGCGGCGACCGCGATCGCGTCCACCTATTTGGGCGCTGCGACCAGGCTGGATCTCACGACGCGGCAAGGCTCGCGGGTAACGGTTTCGGTGCCGAACGAGGTAGCGGCCGCGGCACTGAGCAAGGGCAATTCCGTCTGGCTGACCTGGCCGGCCGAAAAAGGTTTCCTTCTTCCGGATGGAGGGCAGTGAGCACCGCTACGGCCTGAACTCGCCGCACCGGTTTTTTGGAATATCAATGAGAACAAGGGGAACTGACATGACCAATACCAAGAAACACACAATCGACTCCCTTGCCGACAGGGCAAGGCGCGGCGAGATCTCGCGCCGCCAGTTCGCGCAGATCGCCGGGCTCGTGCTGGCCGGCACGCCGCTGCTCATGCGCTCGACCGGCGCCTTCGCCGCGGCGAAGGAACTGGTGCTGGTGAACTGGGGCGGTGACGCCATCACCGCCTATGACGCCGCCTACGGCCAGGCCTTCACCAAGGATACCGGCATCACCGTCAAGATGGACGGCTCGGGCCCGACCGAAGGCGCGATCGCGGCGCAGTTCAAGAGCGGCGCCCCGACCTGGGACCTCGTCGACGTCGATCCGTTCTCGGCGATCACGCTGGGCGCGCAAGGCATGCTCGAGCCGATCGACTACACGGTCGTCGACAAGAAGAAGATGCGCGAGGGTTTCGGCTGGGAATACGCCGCCTCGACCTATTTCTTTTCCTATGTGATCGCATACGACTCGGAGAAATACGGCAGCAACGCGCCGACCGGCATGGCCGATTTCTTCGACGTGAAGAAATTCCCCGGCAAGCGCTCGCTCTACAAATGGGGCGTGTCGAGCTGGGAGGCCGCACTTCTCGCCGACGGCATCGCGCCGGCTTCGCTCTACCCGCTCGATCTAAAGCGGGCGCATGACAAGATCGCCGCCTTCAAGGAGAACGTTGTCGCCTATTGGGGCGGCGGCGCCGAGAGCCAGAGCGTGCTGCTCAACGGCGAAGCTTCGATGGCGATCGTGTGGTCGACGCGCGCCTCGCTGATCGAGCAGGACTCCGGCGGCAAGATCAAGTTCATCTGGGACCAAGGCCTGATCTCGCCCGGCGCGCTCGCGGTGCTCAAGAACAATCCCGGCGGCAAGGACGCTGCGATGAAGTTCATCGCCAGCGCGCAGGACCCGGAAAAGCAGCTGGTCATGTTCGACAAGCTCGGACAGGGCCCGGCCAATCCGGCCGCCGACGCGCTGATCCCCGCCGACAAGAAGCGCATCAACCCGGTCGACCCCGAGAACATGAAGAAGCAGATAGCGCTCGACATGGAGTGGTACGCCAAGAACTACGGCGCGGCGCTCGACGAATACACCAAGATCATCTCCGCCTGACCGGCGGAGACGATCATCCGACATGAGAGGCACCCTCTCCGACAGGACAGGCGCGGCGCTGTTGATGGCGCCGCTGCTCCTGTTCCTGGTCCTTGCGTATGCCTGGCCGTTCCTCGGCGTGGTGAAGTGGAGCTTCACCTTGCCGACGCCGGGGCTCGACCAATATAGCGCGCTCGCGACCGACCCGCTGGTGCAGTCGGTGTTCATCCGCACGTTGCGCATCGCGCTCATCGTCACGCTGGTGTCGGTCACCGCCGCCTATGCCATCACCGTGGTGTGGGTGCGCGGCAGCCCGGTGCAGCGCGTGATTGCCGAGTTCTGCATCCTGGTGCCGTTCTGGATCTCGGTGCTGACGCGCGCCTTCGGCTGGGTGGCGCTGCTCTCCAACCGCGGCCTGATCAACACCTGGCTGCAATCGATCGGCTTCATCTCCGAGCCGCTGGCGCTGGTGCGCAACGAATTCGGCGTCATCGTCGGCATGACGCACTTCCTCATCCCGTTCGCGGTGTTTCCGCTGGCGTCGGCCATGCGCAGCCTCGATGAGCGCGTGCTGCTCGCGGCGCGGGGGCTGGGTTCCAGCCGCATGCGCACCTTCTGGACGGTGTTCGTGCCGATGACGCGCTCCGGCATCATCGGCTCGGCGATGATCGTCTTCGTCTTCTCGCTGGGCTTCTTCGTCACGCCGGCAATCCTCGGCGGCGGGCGCAGCGTGATGATCGCCGAACTGATCTATCTCAGGATCTTCCAGAGCCCGGACTGGGGACTGGGCGCGGCGATCAGCGTCGTGCTGGTGATCTTCGTCGGCGCGCTGATGGCGCTGCTCTTCCGCTCCGTCAAACCGAAGCAATTGGTGTAGCGCGATGCCGACCTACCGCCCCGGCCCCATTTCGCTGATCCTCGCCGTGCTGGTGGCGCTGTTCCTGCTTCTGCCGCTGCTTGCCGTCATCCCGGTGTCGCTGACGCCGAGCCGGATGCTGGCGATGCCGTCGGGCGAGCTGTCGCTGCGCCACTACCGGGCGCTCTACGAGGATCCGCGCTGGATCGACGCCATCCTGCTGTCGATCCGGATCGGCGTGGTCAGCAGCGCCATCTCGACGGTGCTGGCGCTCTGCTTCGGTCTCGGCGTCTGGATGTTCCAGCCGCGCTTCAGCGCGGCCCTTGTCGGCTTTGTGCTGCTGCCGATGGTGGTGCCGCCGGTGGTCTCGGCGATCACGCTCTACTTCCTGCTCACCTCGATCTCGGGGATGAGCTCGTTCTTCGGCTACGACACCTGGCTCGGCGTCGCCATGGCGCACTCGGTGATGACGGTGCCCTTCGCGACCGTGCTGATCCTGGTCTCGCTCAGCCAGCTCGACCGCCGCATCGACCTTGCCGCGCGCGGGCTTGGCGCCAGTGTGTGGGAGCGCGCGACGCGTGTCATCATGCCCAACATCAGGTTCGGCATCGTCACCGCCGCGCTGCTATCCTTCGTGCTCTCCTGGGAAGAGATCGGCGTGACGCTGTTCATCACCTCGGTCAACGCCATAACCTTGCCCCGCCTGATGTGGATGGGCCTGCGCGACAATATCGACCCGGCGATTGCAGCGCTCTCGGGGATCCTGATCATCATCACGGTGCTGGTGCTTGCGGTGAGGAGCCTGGTGACCAGGCAGCGCGGAGCGCGCTAGACTTCAGCGAGAGGTGGCCAAACCTGCTCAAATCGCCAGGCCAACTGCTCGACTTCAATCACGATACGGCGCCTAGTACACGAGACACTGGCGTTTAACGGAGGTGATGATGTCGGTGACTTACGACTTTGCCGGCCGAACAGCCATCGTCACAGGTGGCGCCCGTGGCATCGGTCGAGCGATAGCCAGTAAGCTCGCGTTGAGTGGTGCGGACGTTTGGATCTGGGATATCGAGCCTGTCGAACTGGAAGGCACACGCTCCCTTTCGGTGGACGTGACGAAACGCGATAGCGTCATGGAAGCGCTAAGCCTTATGGACACGACCGAAATCGACATTCTCGTGAACAATGCGGGGTGGCTGGGTAGCTACAAGCCGTTCGAGGAATTCGAACCGGCCGAATGGCAGCGAATCCTGCAGGTCAACCTTCTTGGCACGTTCGAAGTTACGCATCGGGTGCTGCCGCTTATGCGACAAGCGGGCAAGGGTCGGATCGTCAACATGGGTTCGCTTGCCGGTAAAGAGGGACTGCCGAGCCTTGCGGCCTATTCCGCAGCCAGCGCCGGCGTCATCGCTTTCACCAAAGCGCTGTCGCGTGAGGTCAGCGACACCGATATTCGCGTCAACTGCATCGCTCCGGGTCCGATCGATACCCGCCTGATCCGGGACCTCGGCAACGAGACCGTCGACTCAATGATATCGGCAAGTCCGCTCAAGCGACTCGGCGATCCGAACGAGGTCGCGGCGCTGGTTGTATGGCTTTGCTCAGATGCGAGCGCGTTCAACACCGGCGCTGTTTTCGACATGTCCGGCGGCCGGGCCCGATACTAGCAGCAGAGGTGGCGATAGATTCTTGTGGGCTGGTTGAGCCGGACGGCTTTGGTGAACAGGCATAAACAGTCCAGAGCACCGGCCTGGTAGGCCGGTGCTCTACTCACACGTCGACAGGCTGCCCGGCGCGGCGGGGGCGCCAGGCTTGCCTGGCTCAGGCCGCCTGCGGCCGGCGCTGCCTTTCGGCGACATACTGCCGGTGCTGGCCGGCGAGCGGGCGCTCCGTCGCCAGCAGGCCATCGAGCAAGGCGAGCAACTCGCGCGCTGCGGTCGACTTGCAGGAGTAGTAGACCATCTGCCGGTCGCGGCGGGTTTCGACCAGGCCAAACCTGCGCAGCTTCGCAAGATGCTGCGAAAGGGCAGACTGGCTGAGATCGACCTTCTCGGCGAGAGTACCCACCGAGAGTTCGCCCGCAGCCAGATAGTTCATGATCAAAAGCCGCTTCCCGTTGCCCATCACGGTCAGAAACGCTGCCGCGGTTTCGGCGTTGGAAGTGAGTTCCTTCGAGACCATCGATTTCCCCATGCTTCGTGCTCTTCCGAAGCCACGGGGGCAATGGCATCAGACATCCAGAGCGTTACCTGAGCCAACCATCCCGACGAAGTCGGAACTGTGCTCTGCTTCTTGTTTTGACCATGATCCTTCTCGAAAAACCGGTTGCCACCATTCGGGATCATGGCCGGGACGACTCGCGCGCCTTGGAAAGCGGCGCTAGCCGGCGCAGATTCGCAGATTTCCGAACCGGCGCTATCAAGG
>NZ_RZOI01000459.1:0-5045 GCF_004022645.1 Mesorhizobium sp. M4A.F.Ca.ET.020.02.1.1
ATAACGAGACGTTTTCCAACGCGTTCCATGGCGTTGGCGGCCTGCTGAAGGTGTCGGAGCCGCGCTACCGCCATCCTATCAGCTCGGCATTCGTGCGCGCCGCGCAGGAAATCGGCCTCTCCCACAATTCGGACTTCAACGGCGCTTGTCAGGCCGGCGTCGGCTTTTACCAGACAACGACGTTCGCCGCGCGCCGCGGATCGACGGCCGCCACCTATCTGAAGGCCGTCCGCCACTCGAAGCTGCTTGCGCTGCAGGTCGAAGCGTCAGTGGAAGGATTGGTGCTCGAGAACGGTGCCGCCGTCGGCATTCGATACCGCCACGCCAGCCAGGTCCTTGAAGCGCGCGCCAGAGACGAAGTGGTGCTTTGCGCCGGTGCCCTGGCGACGCCGAAGCTGCTGATGCTTTCGGGTATAGGTTCCGGCGCTGAACTCGCCAGGTTCGGGATTCCGGTCACTCGGCATTTGCCGGGTGTCGGCGAGAATTTCCAGGATCACATCACCGCGTCGGTCTATGGAATTACCGACCGTCCCATCTCGCTTAGAGGACAGGACAGGGGACTGCGGGCAGTGGCGAATGGCCTGCAGTATCTGCTCACGCGGTCGGGACTGCTGGCGTCGAACGTTGTCGAGACCGGCGGTTTCGTCGACACGAGCGGCGAGGGCAGGCCCGATATCCAGTTTCATGTGACCCCGGCGCTTGTCGGAGATGCCACGCGCGTAGCGATGGATGGGCATGGCGTGTCGATCAATCCCTGCATTCTGCGCCCGGTTTCGCGTGGCAAGGTTTCGCTCCGAAGCCGGGAGGCCAGCAATCCGATTGTCTTCGTTGGAAATAACCTGACCTGTCAAGAAGACGTCGACACGCTGGTGCGCGGCCTGAAGCTTGCTCGCAGAATACTCGCGGCACCATCCATGCAGGCGCTGGAATTTCGCGAACTTGCGCCTGGCGATGGCGACAAAAGCGACATCGAACTTGAACAGCATGCGCGCTCGTTTGCCAAGACGGTCTACCATCCGGCGGGCACCTGCAAGATGGGCAGAGATGCCATGGCAGTCGTGGACAACAAGCTGCGGGTGATCGGCGTGCCGCGGCTTCGCGTTGCCGATGCCTCGATCATGCCAACGCTCGTCAGCGGCAACACCAACGCGCCCTGCATCATGATCGCCGAGCGCTGCGCGGATTTCCTGCTGGCGTGAGATGGACACCAGTTGATCAGATCGGCATCGGCGCCGGCGTCTCGCTTGGCGCTTTGCCGGTTGTATTCTGGCCGAGCACATTGTCGTGCGATTCCATGCCTCCCCACTCGTGAGCGTTGGCGTTGGCATCGGCACTGCAATATCCGCGCAGGGCATCGGCATATAGGCGCGCAATACCCTTGTGTCGGCGGCGGAGGAAATCCGACTGATCAAGACGCCAAAGCCGCTCAATATTGGACATGATCGCCGGATTGCTCCACACTGAATAGCCGGCTGCCGTATAGACCGTGATCTCACCGGCATAGAGCTGTTCATCGGTGACCAAAAAGTCGACGCGGACATAGTCAAGATCGCCGGCGATTCGGGGGGCGATGTCCGCAGCCTTGCGAACGCGATCCAAAAGATCTGGTGTAAGCTCCAGCGCCTGGTCCTCGCGCGGATAATCGAGGTCGCGCCCCGGCAATGGATTGCCTTGCGGATCGAACAACCGGGAGCGTAGCGCCTTCTTGTCCTCGGCCCGGACATGGCAAACCACGCCGCTACAGACCTGGACCTTGATCTCGGTGGCGATCTTGCCGCCGCTCAAAGGCAGCATCTCCTCGACAAACACTTTCGGCTCAATCAGCCAGTAAGCCCATTCCCCGTAGCGGACGCCGAAACGCTTCCTCAGCCACCGCTTCGTTTTTCGCGCGACCTCCGCTCGGTCTGGCCGCCCTTCTGAAATGAAGATGTTCATGTCGCAGCCATGGTTGGCTTTGACCACCACCGCGTCGTCGAGCAACGCCGACGGGATGTCGTCGGGATCGCGGCCGCGCCACAACGTCTTCGGCACTTCCAGCTCCGGGCAGACGGCGTGGACATAGTCCTTCGCGGCGAGCTTGTCCGACAGCGTGACGAACAGCGGATTGTGGTCGATCAGCCTTCGCCAGAGCATGCATTCATTATAACGCTCGGGCGCGGCGGGATTGGGCCAGTAGCCCATCTTCCTCGCAAACCGCGCCACAAGCATCGGGTGACGAAGCGTGATCAGCAGCCGCGCCACGGCCAGGACAAGACGGTGCCCTGCTGGGAAATCGGCGGCCGGCCTCATCGAACGGTTACAATTGTCCGAACGGAGTTCTTCCCCGACGATTCACATCGCTGATCCACGGCACATCCCGCCCATTGACGGCGCACCTAAGCACCACCCGGGCGCGCCGGCAAGCTGGCACGACGACCCACCCCGGCGGTGTCGACGCGAGCCGTTCAGATGCGCCGGCCAGTGCTCGCCTCGAACAGATGGGCGCAGGCGCGGTCGGCCTCGATATGCACCGCCTGGCCCTGCTTCAGCGCGAGCCGCTCGCGGAACAGGCAGGAGATTTCCTCGCCGGCGCAATCCACCGTGGCGAAGATCTCCGAACCTGTCGCTTCCAAAAGCGTCACGGTGCCGGCAATGCCCTCGCTGCGTGCACGGATATGTTCAGGACGGACGCCGTAGACGAGCTCGCAGTCCGGGACCCGTGCCGGGTGGATGTCGTCCGGCAGCGGCAGCGTCAGCCCGCTGGTGCTGCGGAACACGCCTTCCTCGATGCGGCCGCGGATGAAGTTCATCGACGGTGAGCCGATGAAACCGGCGACGAACAGATTGGCCGGACGATCGTATAGGTCGAGCGGCGCGCCGATCTGCTCGACCAGCCCGTCATGCAGCACGACGATCTTGTCGGCCATGGTCATGGCCTCGATCTGATCGTGCGTGACATAGATGGTGGTGGTGCCCAGCCGCTGGTGCAGCGCCTTGATCTCGCCCCGCATCTGCACGCGCAGCTTGGCGTCTAGGTTGGAGAGCGGCTCGTCGAACAGGAACACCTGCGGGTCGCGCACGATGGCGCGGCCCATGGCGACGCGCTGGCGCTGGCCGCCGGAAAGCTGGCGCGGATAGCGGTCGAGCAGCTTTTCCAGGCCGAGTATGCTTGCCGCCCGCTTGACCCGGCTTGCCGTGTCGGCCGGATCGGCTCTTTTGATCTTCAGCGCGAAGCCCATATTGTCGGCCACCGTCATATGCGGATAGAGCGCGTAGTTCTGGAACACCATGGCGATGTTGCGGTCGCGCGCCCTGAGCTCGTTGACGACCCGCTCGCCGATGGCGATCTTGCCAGCCGAGATCGTCTCCAGCCCCGCGATCATGCGCAGCAGCGTCGACTTCCCGCAGCCCGACGGCCCGACCAGGATGACGAACTCGCCATCGGCGATGTCGACGCTGACATCGTGGATGATCTTGGCGGTCCCAAAAGCCTTCTGCACGTTGTTGATGGTCACCGATGCCATTTCATGTCTCCACAAACGTGTAATGTCGGACCGGCCTCAGCCGCCCTTGACCGCGCCGGCGGTCAGCCCGGCGACGATCTGCCTTTGCGCGAACAGGGTCAGCACCAGCACCGGTAGCGTCACCACGAGTGCTGCCGCGGCGAGCGGCCCCCAGCTCACCTGCTCGTAGGACAGCATGTTGTAGACGGCGACTGGCAAGGTCCGCGTCTCGCGGCTGGCGAGCACCACGCCGAAGACGAAATTGTTCCACGAGAAGATAACCGACAGGATGAAGGCGACGACGATGCCGGGCTTGGCGATCGGCAGCGCCACCAGCCGGAACACCTGCCATGAGCTGGCGCCGTCGATGCTGGCCGCCTCCTCCAGCTCCATCGGCGTCGTCTCGAAATAGCCGATCATCACCCAGACGACGATCGGCACTGTCACCACCAGATGGATGATGATCTGCGGCCACAGCGTGCCGAGGATGCCGATCCACTGGAACAGCAGGAACAGCGGGATCAGATAGGAAAGGCCGGGCGTCATGCGGGCGATCATTATGACGACCGCCGACCGTTCGGCCTTCAGCCGGGCGATGCCGTAGCCGGCCGGCACGCCGATCAGGAGCGCCAGTAGCGTCGCCGTGCCGGTGACCAGCACCGAATTCCCCAGATAGAGCAGGAAGTTGTTCTCCTCGAACACCTTCACATAGTTTGACCAGGCGAAGTGCTCGGGAATCAGGATCGGCGGATAGGCGCCGTTGTCGATCTCGAATTTCAGCGACAGCGAGATCATCCAGAGGAAGAACAGGATCGCCGGCGAGACGAGGACCAGGGCCGCGAAGAACAGTCCGATCCGGTTGATGAGGCGTGACGTCATCTTATTTGCCCTCCGCGTTGATCCATTGCGAGCGCTGGCGCAGCATCAACAGGATGAAGGACAGCGCCACGATCACAACGAAGAACACCACGGCCATGGCCGAGCCGTAGCCGATGTCGTAGTAGGAGAAGGCGGTGTTGTAGAGATAGATGTTGATGGTTTCCGACGCCGTGCCCGGACCGCCTTGGGTCATGGCGTAGATGATGTCGAAGCTTTTAAGCGCATCGATGGTGCGGATGATGACGGCAATCATCAGGAACGGCGCGATCATCGGCAGCGTCAGGTAGCGGAACTGCTGCCAGGCATTGGCGCCGTCGATCTCGGCGCTCTCGAACGGCTCGCGCGGCACCGAGGCCAGCCCGCCCAGCACGATCAGCATCACCAGCGGCGTCCACTGCCAGGTCTCGACCGCGACCAGCGAGGGAATGACCGTCTTGGCGTTGAATATCCATTCCTGCGCCGGAATGCCGACCAGCGACAGGAGATAGTTGAGCACGCCGAGCTGCGGGTGGAACATCATCGTCCACACCAGCGCCACGGCGACCGGCGTTGCCATCATCGGCATCACGAAGATGCCGCGCAGCAGGCCGCGCAGCGGGACCTTTGCATCGAAGATCAGTGCGGCGACGGTGCCGAGGAACATCGGCGCGACGACCGACAGGAAGGTGTAGGTCAGCGTATGCC